>NZ_SJER01000006.1 GCF_004785955.1 Halostella litorea
AGTAGGGGATGCAGTGGCCGCCGACGCCGACGCCGGGGTCGTGGATGTCACAGAACGGCTGGGTGTTGGCCACCTCGATGGCCTCGTTGACGTCGACCCCGAGTTCGTCCGTGAAGCTCGCCAGCTCGTTTGCCAGCGCGATGTTGACGTCGCGGTAGACGCCCTCGAACACCTTCACGCACTCCGCGGTGGTCGCGTCGCTGACGGGCACCACGTCGTTGACCGTGAGTTCGCCGTAGACGGTCTCGGCGATGGCCGTGCTCTCGGCGTCGGTGCCGCCGACGACCTTCGGGTACGCGCCGCGGATGTCCTTCAGCGCGCGCCCGCTGGAGGTCCGCTCGGGGCAGAACGCCAGCCCGAACTGGTCGGTCGAGAGGCCGCTCTCCTCGACCAGGACCGGCTCGACAACGTCCTCGCAGGTGCCCGGCGGCACGGTCGACTCGACGAACACCACGTCGCCGGGGTCCAGCCCGGTCGCGATGTCCCGGACCGCCGTCCGGAGGTTCGAGAGGTCGGGGTGGTTGTCGTCACGCAGCGTCGTCGGCACGATGACGACGTGGACGCTCGCCTCGGCGGCCGCGGCGGCCGGGTCGGCCGAGGCGCGGAACGCGCCGGCGTTGACCGCCGCCGAGGTGAGTTCGGGGAGCCGCGGCTCGCCCTCGACGTGACAGTCGCCGTCGTTGATGCGCGCGACGACGTCCTCGTCGACATCGACGCCGATCACGTTGCTCGTGACGCCCGCGTACACGACGGCCAGCGGCAGGCCCATCTTGCCGAGCCCGTACACCGCGACCGGCACCTCGCCGTCGACGAACGCGTCGCGGCGCTCCTCCAGCGGCGACCCGACGCCGTACAGCTTCGCCGACTCGTCCTCGCGGAGCTTCACGCCTGATGCACCTCCTGTGGTCGCCCGACGCGGTCCGCGGCGGTGCCGTCGATCCGGTGGGCGATAGACAGCGCCCGGAGGCCGTCCTCGCCGGTGACGACCGGCTCCGCCCCCGTCTCGACGGCCTCGGCGAACGCCGACAGCTCCTTTTTCAGCGGCTCGCCGTTGTCGACGGTCGGCCGCTCGATCACCGTCTCGTTGCGGTAGCGCACGTCGCCGTTCCGCTCGACGTACTCGGGCAGGGAGTGGCGGTGGATGCCGACGGTCTGTTTCATGTAGTCGACGTTCACCTGGCACTCGCGGGCCGTGATGGAGAGCTGTCGGACCCGCTCCTGCGTGACGCGGCTGGCGGTGAGCGTGCCGACGACGCCGTCGTCGAACTGGAGCGACGCCGTCACGTAGGGGTCCTCGGGGGACCGGAAGGCGTCGACGTCGGTCACGTCGCCGTCGACCAGCGACCGCACGACGTCGATGTCGTGGATCATCAGGTCTAGGACGGCGCTGTCGCCGATCTCGCGGTCGACCGGCGGGCCGAGCCGGCGCGCGTCGACGGCGATCACGTCCAGGTCGGGGACGATGTCCTGAACCGTCCGGACCGCGGGATTGAACCGCTCGACGTGGCCGACCTGCAGGGTCAGGCCGGCCTCCCGCGCCGTCGCGATCAGGTCGCGGCCGGCGTCGGGGTCCGCGACGAACGGCTTCTCGACGAGCACGTGCGTGCCGTGGTCCATCGCATCCTTCGCGACGGCGTAGTGGTACTCCGTGGGGACGGTCACCGAGACGGCGTCGGCACCGGTCAGCACGGCCTCCGTCGAGAGGGCGCGGGCGTCGTAGTCGTCGGCGACCGCCTCGGCGCGCTCGGCGTCCTGGTCCGCGACGGCGAACAGTTCGACGTTCGGTAACTCGCGATACACCCGGGCGTGGTGGCGTCCCATACTGCCGACGCCGATGACTCCGGCTCTGATCTCAGACATTGTCGTAGGTGTGGAGGCTGTCGGTGATCCGGCGCAGGTCGTCCGCGTCCAGCCCCGGGTGGACGGGGAGCGACAGCACGGTCCCGGCGGCGCGCTCGGCGTTCGGGGCGTCCGGGTTGGCGTCCGCGTACGCCGGCTGCGCGTGGATCGGGCGGGGGTAGTAGACGGCGGTGTCGACGCCGCGGTCGTCGAGGTGGCTCCGGAGCGCCTCGCGGTCGCCGGTGCGGACCGTGTACTGGTGGAACGCGTGCGTGCGGCCGTCGGGCTCGACGGGGGCGGTCACGCCCTCGACGTCCCGGACCGCGTCGGTCAGGGTGGCCGCGTTGGCGCGCCGCGCGGCGACGTTGTCGGGGAGCTTCGTCAACTGCGCCCGCCCGATGGCCGCGGCGATGCTCGTCATGCGGAAGTTGTGGCCGAGTTCGGCGTGCTCGTACGCGTCCGTCCGGCCGTGGTTGACGAAGCGGGCGGCCCGCTCCGCGACGTCCGCGCGGTCGGTGGTGATCATGCCGCCCTCCCCCGTCGTCATGTTCTTCGTCGGGTAGAAGGAGAAGCAGGCGGCGTCGCCCAGCGAGCCGACCGGCTCGCCGCCGTACTCGGCCCCGTGGGCCTGCGCGGCGTCCTCGACCAGCGCGAGGTCGTGGGCGTCGGCTATCTCGCGGAGCCGGTCCATCTCGGCCGGGAGGCCGTACAGGTGGACCGCGAGGACCGCGTCGACGTCGCGCTCGCGGGCGATCCGCTCGACGTCGTCCGGGTCGAGGTTGTACGTCCGGGGGTCGACGTCGGCGAACACCGGCTCCGCGCCCGCAAAGCGGACCGCGTTGGCGCTCGCGACGAAGGAAAACGGCGTCGTGACGACGCGGTCGCCCTCGCCGATCCCGAGCGCCTCGAAGGCGGCGTGGAGCGCGGTCGTCCCGTTGGAGGTGGCGACCGCGTGCTCCGTCCCGCAGAACTGTGCGAACTCCGACTCGAACTGCCGGACGAGGGGGCCGTCCGCGACGTAGCCGTCGTCGAGCACGTCCGCGACGCGGCGCTTCTCCTCCTCGCCGATGTCGGGGGCCGCGATGGGGATCGAGCTCATGCGATCGCGTTCCCCCCTTCGAGCGCGTCCGGGAGCGGCCGGAACTCGGCCGGGACGCCCACCGCGAGCGTGTCCGGCGGCACGTCCCGGTCGACCACCGCGCCGGCGGCGACGAACGACCCCTCGCCGACGGTGACGCCGGGCAGGATCGTCGCGTTCGCGCCGACCGAGACGCCGTCCTCGATGGTCGGCCCCTCCAGTTCCGTCGCCTGCCGGACCGGGTAGGCGTCGTTCGTGAGCACCGCCCGCGGGCCGAGGAACACGTTGCTCCCGACCGTCGTCTCCGGCGGGACGTACACGCCCGTCTGGACGCTGACGTGCGAGCCGACGTCGACACGACCGTCGACAACGCTGTCGGTGCCGACGACCACGTCGTCGCCGAACGTCGACTCCTCGCGCACGAGGACGCCGTGGCCGGTGACGAACTCGTCGCCGGCGCGGACGTCGGCGTAGACGATGGAGTTGCGGCGGACGACCCCGTCGTCGCCAAGCACCGTCGGCCCGGGGTCGTCGCGGTAGTCGTAGCCGACGGTCGCGCCGTCGTCGATCCGCGTCCCCTCACCGGTCACGACCTCGGCCATGCGATCACCTCCGTGGGGGACCGGCCGCCCGCGGGGGGCGGGCGCTGTTCGGACACTCCGTTGCAGGTTTGTGACGTGTACTGGGGGATTTCCGCCCAGCGACCCTGTGCAAGCGGCATGAAAGGCTACTCCCTGCTTATGAGGCGGCGGTCTTTGTTATTGAGCGCCTTTCCCCCGGGTATGAGCGCCCTTCAGCCCGCCCGCCGGCGGTAAGCGGCTCGCGGAGCCGGCGCGAGCGCTCGCGCCGATCCCGCGGGCGGCGGGGCCGTATACCGTTGTTACCGTGACTGTAACCACTATGTAACAAAGTGATGATACCGGGATACCACGCTCTAGAAGTCTTCGAACGGGTAGGTGGCAACTCAAGCGACGACAAACCGCGCCCAATTAATGTCTCAATCCGACACAAGCGAACTCTCGCAGGACATCGTGTTCGACCTCCTCAGCAGCCCCAGACGCAGGTTCGTCCTGTACTACCTGCGCCGGGAAGACGAGCCGGTCGAACTGCGGCAGCTGGCCGACGAGGTGGCCGCGTGGGAAAACGACATGCGCGTCGAGGAGCTCACGAGTCAACAACGGAAGCGAGTGTACGTCTCGCTGTACCAGACACACGTCCCGAAACTCGACGAGGCGGGGATCGTCGAGTACGACCAGGACAGCGGCATGGTCGGGCTCGCCTCCCGCGCCGACGAGCTGGGGAGCTACCTCGGCACGGACGAGTCCGACCAGCCCTGGCAGATGTACTACCTCGCGATCGCCGTCGCCGGCGCGGTGCTGTACGCGCTGGTCGCGTTCGACGTGTCGGCGTTCGCCGGGGTCCCGGAGGACCTCGCGTTCCTCGCGATCATCGTCGCGTTCGGCCTCGCGGCGGTCGCCCACTACCTGTACAACCGGTTCCGGGAGCCGGAGATCGACGCCGACCTCGTGAACGTGAACCGGTAGCCGGGCCGCGTCGCCGAGGGTCGCCCCGAAACGGGACGCCGTAGCGGACGTTTCTTCGCCGACGCCGGGTCCGGTACGACGGACCTAACCGGCCGGTCGGCGACACCTATACTCTGCATAACAAAGGGTTCGTCGGGGGACAGCACGGGTATGGAACGTCGGGAGCGGACCGAACTGTCGACGGCGCTGGTGGGCATCGACGCCGCCTGCCACGGCGTCCTCGACCCGCTCGTCGAGGCGGGAGCCGTGCCGAACATCGCCGACCTCCTCGCAAACGGCGCGAGCGGGCCGCTGGAGTCGGGGATCCCGCCGTGGACGCCGAGCGCGTGGCCGTCGCTGTACACCGGGACGAACCCCGGCAAGCACGGCGTGTTCGACTTCCTCTCGTTCGAGGGGTACGACTGGGACGTGGTCAACGCGACGGACGTCGACGAGCGCCCGCTGTGGGGTCACCTCGACCGGCACGGCCGCTCCAGCGTCGTCGTGAACGTCCCCGTCACCCACCCGCCCGAGGAGTTCGACGGCGCGCTGGTGCCGGGCTACGTCGCGCCGGAGGACCCCGACTGCCACCCGGCGGGGCTGCTCGACGACCTCCGCGACGCGCTCGGCGGGTACCGCGTCTACCCGGACGACGTCCCCGGCGACGAGGCCCAGCGCAGGGAGTACGCGCGCGTCGCGCGGTCCCGCGGCGAGGCGTTCCGCTACCTCGTCGACCGCTTCGACCCCGACTTCGGGTTCGTCGAGTTCCAAGTCACCGACACCGTCTTCCACGACCGCCCCGGCGACCAGGCGGCGGTGCGGGCGGTGTACGAGGCGGTCGACGAACAGATCGGGAAGATCCGCGAGGAGTGCGACCCCGACACGGTCGTGCTCGCCAGCGACCACGGGATGGGGCGGTACCGCGGCCGGGAGTTCCGGGTCAACGAGTTCCTCCGCGACTCGGGCGACGTGACGGCCGTCCGCGGCGGCGACGGCATGCCGACGTGGGCGACCGTCCGGGACGGGCAGTTGAAGCAGGGCGCGTCGGAGCCGGGCGACGGGGCGTCCGGCGGCGCGGACGCCGACGCGACGGCCGGGGGCGTGGCGGCCACCGCGATGGCCGGGCTGGCGCGGGTCGGCCTCACCAGCCAGCGGATCGGCCGCGCGCTGGAGGCCGTCGGCCTCGCCGACGCGGTGGCCGAGCGCGTCCCCTCGTCGGTCGTCAGCGCCGGCACGGCGCAGGTCGACTTCCCGGCCTCCCGTGCGTACGTGCGCTCGCGGATCGAGTGCGGCGTCCGGATCAACCTGCAGGGCCGGGAGCCGGCGGGCGTCGTGCCCCCGGACGAGTACGAGGCCGTCCGCGACGACCTGATCGAGCGGCTCTCGGCGGTGCGGACGCCCGAGGGCGATCCGGTGTTCGAGGACGTCGCGCGCCGCGAGGCGTACTTCGAGGGGCCACACGTCGACCGCGCCGTCGACGTCGTGACCGTCCCGACGGCGTTCGACCACTTCCTCTCGGCCCGCCTCGCCGGGTCGCAGTTCGGCGACCCCACGGAGCCGTGGAACCACAAGCGCGACGGGGTCGTCGCCGTCGCGGGCGACGGCGTCGACGAGGCGGCGGCGCTCGGGGACGCGCACCTGTACGACGTCGCGCCGACCGTGCTCGCGACGATGGGCGTGCCGGCCGCCGAACGGATGGACGGGACGGTCCTGCCGGCCGTCGACCCGGTCGGCGAGCGGCGCTACCCCGACTACGACCGGCACTCGGCGGCGACGGCCGACGGGGACGTCGAGGACCGCCTGGCGAACCTCGGGTACATCGAATGAGCAGCGAGGGCATCAGATGAGCATCGATATCACCACGATCGACGACGAGGAGGAGTGGAACCGCTACGTCGAACGCTCGGACGGGACGACCCCGCTCCACCGCTACGGCGCGCTGGCGCTCCAGGCGGACTACGCCGAGGCGACGCTGTACCCCTACGCGGGGTTCAAGGGACAGGAGGCGGTCGGGCTGTTCCCCGTCTTCGAGATCCGGAAGGGACCGGTGTCGACGGCGTTCTCGCCGCCGCCGGACATCCGGGTCCCCTACCTCGGCCCCGCGACCCTGAACGTGGCCAAACTGAAGCGGCGCAAGCGCGACCGCCGCGTGAAGCGGTTCGTCGAGGGGTGTTTGGAGCGGATCGAGGAGGAGATCGGCCCGAAGTACGCCCACTTCCGGACCGACGGGCGGTTCGAGGACCTGCGGCCGTTCGGCTGGAACGACCACGACGTGACGCCGGAGTACACGTACCTGGTCGACCTGACGGCCGACGAGGAGACGGTGAAGGGGCGGTTCAGCAGCGACGCCCGGAGCAACATCCGCGACGGCGAGGACGCCGCCTACACCATCGAGGAGGGCGGCCCGGCGGCGATAGAGCGCATCGTCGAGCAGGTCCGCAACCGCTACGAGGCACAGGACGTCTCCTTCCACCTGTCGACGGAGTTCGTCGTCGACCTGTACGAACGCCTGCCGGCGGGGAGCATCCGGCCGTACGCGCTCCGCGTCGACGGCGAGTTCGTCGGCGGCATCCTCGCCATCGACGACGGGGACCGCGTCTACCGGTGGCAGGGCGGCGTCCGGCCGGACGCGGAGACGGAAGTCGCGCCGAACGACCTGCTCGACTGGCGGGTGATGCACGACGCGATGGAGCGCGGGCGGTCGGGCTACGACCTCGTCGGCGCGGACTCGCCCCGGATCAACCGCTACAAGGCGAAGTTCGGCCCGGAACTCGAAACGTACTACAGCGTCGAGCAGGGGACGCCGGTGATGAACACGATGGCCCACCTCTACCGGAAGTTCCGGTGACCGGCCGCTACGACGCGTAGCCGCGAGTCTTCTTCTGTGAGCCGGGTTCCGCACCGGCGAGTTCGCCGACCGGCTAGCGGCCGCGCCGGCGCGGCCCGTGCCGGAGTAGCTGGGTCGTACGCGCGGTGAACCGGCCGGCCCGGCGGACGGACCGGTGAACCGAGTGGCAACAGCGGCACAACGGAGTGGCAGTTACGCGTTCGTTACCCGGGATCCATCGGCGCGAAACTGAACGGTAACGGGTAATTCAAACACGACTATAAACACGAGTTAAGGTCGTCAACGCCGTACGGTCGGTATGACCGAGGTGTGGGACGAGATCGGGTTCGTCATCAGCTCGCGGTACCGGGTCGCAGTCCTGAAACGGCTGGCCGAGGGGCCGGCGACGCCGTCGCAGATCGCCACCGACTCCGAGCTGTCGATAGCGCATATCTCCAGGAGCCTCCGCCGGCTCCGCGACCGCGACCTCGTGGAGTTGCTCGTCTCGGAGGACCGGAAGAAGGGGCGGGTGTACGGGATCACGGACCGCGGCGAGACCATCTGGGGACAGATTCAGGCCGAGAACATGCTCGAGGAGTAACCTGTCGGGCGGTCCAGCGACCGTGACGGCGACCGCAGCGGCGCTCCGGATTTCCTCGGCGAACGTGAGAACCATCAGCCGCGGCGTCGGCGGGAACGCGAGTTCCGCGTGAGCGGTTCGAGCGTCGGATCGGTCGACGAGCGCTGCCGACCCGGCGTCGACGGTCACCGGGCGAACGTGACAGTAAAGCGGTTATTTCCTGTTTTAACCCCCGTTTCGCCGCGCCCGCGTGCCGACGGCGGTGCGGGCGGTCACTCCGCCTCCCCGTCCTCGTCGTCGCCGGGTATCAGCATTTCCGGCTCCCGATCGTAGGTCGGCGTCCTCGCGAACTGTCGAATGCGTTTCCAGTCGTCTCCTGACAGTCGTCCCGTCATTAGCGCAGGATTTCGCCGCTGTGGGTAAAAAGGGTAGAGGTGGTTCACCGGAGTAAACGCCGCGAACCGGTCGCAGGCACCGGCTACTCCGCGGCCGCGCCCGGACAGTCCATCCGCCCTCGCGCCTAAAACCGGGTTAGCGGCCGGGCGTCACCCGGACCCGCCCGCCGTCGAACACCGTTATCGTACAGCCCCATCCCGAAAACTGGCACGTGAGGTCGGCGTCGGCGCCGGCCGACTCGAAAAGGGAGTCGAGCGCGTCGGGGTCTATCACCTCGTAAAGCGCGGGCGATAAGTCTAGTGGGTCGGTGTCGAGCGCCTCCGCCACCGCCAAAACGACTGTCGTGCTCGGGTCGCCGTCCTCCGCCGTCCGAGAGACCGACGTCGGCCGAATGTCGGATCGTTGCTGCGAAGGGGCTACCGTCATACCGCTATTAGTATCACTAGTCATATATGGGTCGTGCTGACTCAACCCGACTACGCCGGACCTGGGTAATAAACCTTCCCGTCGGTGGATCTACCACGCGCCCGATCGGTTACGGGGTCGCGAGGGATCGGTGGCCTCGGAGCAGGACCGCGGCGGCGGGGCCGCGTCGAGGCCATCGGGAACGACTGGGCCGTGCCGGTAAGCAGCGATTACTCGACGAAAGGTGTGCTTAACCGGCGACGGACGCCAGCCCGGGACGGCGATGCCCCGAACCGCCCGTCCGCCGGGAACCCGTTACAGGCATACATGTGTAAAGAGTCGGGAGCGTCGGGGGCGAACTGAGGGCCGACCCCGGACTGCCGGGCAGCCCGTCAGGTCCGCCCGGATAGGACCGAACACGTTCGGGAGCACGGCAAGGGGCCGCGCGCCCGTACGTCGCGGTATGCCCGGCATCCCCTCGCCGTTCTCGGACGACGACGGCGACGACGCGGCGGAGACGTTCGACGAGTACGACGAGTTCGTCCCCGACCACCTCCCGGAGCCGGGAGCGTTCCTCGACGGCCACGACGTCCTCGCCGGCGACGACCACCTCGACTTCCACGACCTCACCCGGGACCTGTTCGAGGAGCGGGGCGTGTACGACATGACGTTCGGCTACAACCTCGCCAGGCTGAACCTCGACACGCGCCACCCGTCGGCCGGCTACCGGTACGCCGTCGAAACCGACGGTGGCGACGCGCCCGCGGCGGCCGACCGCGCCGTCCTCCGGGCGGAGTTCACGCCGACGACGGAGTTCTGCCCGCAGAGCGACACGCTCGTCCGCGGGTCGTTCCGGGCGTGGAACGGCCTCGCCGACCGCCACGAGTACGACCTCGTCCGCGTGCGCGTCGACGGCGTCCACCACAACAGCGAGGAGATAAACGAGGACATGCGCCAGTTGGAGGAGACGTTCCTCGAAACCGACTCGGTGACGCGCGTGTCCGACGACTCCGGCGGGCCCGGCGAGTCGACGCCGGGGCGGGAGGGGTCCGGCCGCGGCCCGACGTCGCCGTTCTGATCGCCGCCCCGTCGTCGGGGGTCGACCGGCGGCCAGCGGACGGGCCTCACGGCGATAGTCGCGGGAGAAACGAAACGGCGGTGGGATGACAGGGTGCGATGGAGCGGTCGCTACCGGGACTGTGCCGGCGCGCGACCGGCAGAGCGGACGGCGGCGGTCGCCGACGTCCCCGTTACGGGTCCGGGTTGAACACCTCGGGGTTGTCCTCGCCCTCGGCGGTGACGATGCTCATGCAGCCACGTCGGGCGACCCGGCTGAGCGCGTGGTCGACCAGCTTGTAGTTCCCGGGGACGGGGAAGTCCATCGTGGCGACGGTGGTGCTCCCCGGGGCGACCGGCTTCGTCTGGATGTGGGTCTGCGGGTCGGTCGACAGCGACCCCTCGGGGTACAGCTTCTCCCAGACGTTGCCGATGGGGTGGTAGCTGCTGGTGAGGTTCGGCCCGCCGGTGACGAAGTACGTCCGGACGGTCTGGCCCGTCTCGACCGTCGCCGCCGCCCCGTACTTGTCGGGGGTCATCGCGTAGCTCTCCCCGTTCATCACGACGTACGTGGGGTCCTCGGCGGCCATCGACGCCATGTCGAACTTGTGGTGGCCCTCCGTCCCGGCCTCCTTGTCGGTGTATATCTCGTGCTGGCCGAGGTACACCTCCTCGTCGACTTCGGGCAAGCCGTCCTCCGGTTCGACGAGGATGATCCCGAACATGCCCGCGCTGATGTGCATGTCCATGTTCGGGACGGCGCAGTGGTAGATGTACGCGCCGGGGTACGTCGCCTTGAACTGCAGGTTCGCCGTCTCCCCGGGCGCGGTCATCGTCGCCTCCGCGCCGCCGCCGGGGCCGGCACAGGCGTGGAAGTCGACGTTGTGCGGCATCGTGTTCTCCTCGGGGTTCCGGAAGGTGACGTTGACCGTGTCGCCCCGCCGGACCCGGATGAACGGCCCGGGGACCGTCCCGTTGTACGTCATGTAGTCGAAGGTGACGCCGTCCTCGACCTCGGCGGTCACCTCGCGGGGGACGAGCTCGACGTCGACCTCGGCCGGCTCGTCGCGGTCGATCGGGTCGGGGATGTCGGTCGGGTCCGCGGCGACGCGGTCGACCTCCGGAGTCGCGGCCTGTTCCATCCGCTCGCGCTGTTCCGTGCGGTCCTGGGCGGTAGGGGCGTTCGCGCAGCCAGCCACAGCGGTCGCGCCGCCGATACCCATCGCCTGAAGCACGCGCCGTCGGGAAGATTCGAACATTGGTGGGACCTCCTTGCAAGTAGACGTAGTGGCCTCACCCGTATCAAACGATTCTACGGTTCTCAGGCCCCGAGAACGGTTTCCAGGCCCTGAGAACCCGGCCGAACCGGTTCGGCCGTCTTTTTTAAGCACCCCGGCCTCGGCGGCTCCGGGCAGCCACGGCGACCCGTCACACCCCGTCGACCCGCGCCCGGAACGCCTGCAGGTAGCGGCGCGCCCGGGCGACGTGTCGCGCCCGTGGCTCCCGCACCTCCGCGAGCAGCAGGGTCAGCGAGTACTGGACGCGCTCGAGTCGCCCCTGGTCCGGCCGGCGGTCCTTCTCCCGGGCCAGGAACCAGAGTTCTGCGGCGAGGTCGTCGATGCGGTCCTCCCGCCCGGTGTCCGGCGGCGTCTCGATGGCGCGGAGCAGCGCCTCGTTCGCGGCGGAGAGCGCCGGGCGCGGATCGCCCGCCGCGATGTCGTCGGACCCCGTACGCCGGGAGCGCATGGGGCGGCGTAGTGCCGGGCGGACGAAACCACTACCCCCGAACCTGTTCGGATCAACGACTTCCGGGGGCGTCCCCAACGGTCCCGTATGGGTACGTCGGGTCACGCCGCGACCGCCTCGCGCGGGTCGCGCCGGTTCGTCGCGGTCGGGGTCGTCGCGCTGGTCGTCTGGCAGGCCGCCGTCCTGGCCGGCGTCCCGCGCCGGACGAGCGTCGCGCTCGGGGCGTTCGGCTTCGTCCTGCACGTCGTCTTCGGGAAGGCGTACGCCCTGCTGCCGTCGTACTTCGACCGCCGGCTGGCGGCGCCGCGCGCGCCCGCCGTCCACCTCCCGCTCTCGGTCGGGGGCGTTGCCGGACTCGCGCTGGCCCCGCTCGACGGCGTCCCCCGGGCCGCGGCGGCGGTCGGCGCGGGCGCGTGGGCGCTCGGCGTGGCGGTCTTCGTCGGCGTCGTCGCCGCCACCGTCCGGGACAACCCGACCGGTGGCGAGACGGGGACCGGCAAGGCGAACGCGCACCGGCGGCCGGTCGACCGCGCGGCGAACGCCGTCCTCCCGGTCGCCGTCGCCTACCTCGCCGCGGGCGCGTACGGCGTGGCGGCCGCCGCCGGGGTCGCCCCGGTTCCGGCCGCCGTCCCCGCGTTCGGCCTCGCCCCCGCGGCGTCGCACCTGCTGGTCGCTGGCGGCGCGGCGCTCGTCCTCTTCGCCGTCGGGTTCCGGCTCCTGCCGCGCCTGCTCGGCGCGTCGCCGCCACGTCCGCTGGTCGCGGTCGTGCTCCCGGCCGGGGCGCTCGGCCCGGGGCTGGTCGCCGCGGGGGTCGCCGGCGCGGGGACGCTCCACGCCGGCGCGGCGCTGCTCGCCGCCGCCGTCGTCGGGTTCGCGGCGGCCGTCGTCGTCCTCGCGGCGCGGGCCGACCGTCGCCGGGTGGGCGTCGGCGCGGTCGTCACCGGCCCGGGGTTCGGCGTCCTCGGCGTCACGCTCGGCGCGGGCTTCGCGTTCGGCTTCGCCGACGCGACCCTCGTGCCGGCCCACCTGCGGGCGAACGTGCTCGGCTTCCTCGGGCTGACGATCGTCGGCGTCACCTACCACTTCTACCCGCCGGCCGTCGGGTCGCTGCCGGGCGTCGGCGAGCGCCCGGCGCGGGCCGCCGCGGCGGCGCTCGCGGGCGGCCTGCTGGTCGAGATCGGAGGACTGTGGAGCACGTGGCCCGCCGCGGTCGCCGCGGGGCGCGCGGTCGGTCTCGCCGGCGCGCTGGCGTACGCGTGGGTGGTGCTGGGGCTGTTCTACGAGCGCGGGTAGGAGAGATCGGAGGCCGCGGTGCCGGAGCCGACACCGGCCCCGTCACTCGGCCGGCGCGAACACGACCAACGCACGCGCGTCCTCGACCGCCCGCGGCGATATCTCCCGCTCGCCGCTGAACTGCACGGCGTCGCCGGGGGTGACCTCGTACGTCTCGTCGTCCAAGCGGAGTTCGATGGTGCCCTCCATCCCGTACAGCACGATGTCGTGGTCCGGGTGGTGGTGGCCCGGGACCTCGTCGCCGGCGTCGAGCGACAGCCGGACGGTCCGCGGGCGGTGCTCTGCGAACACTTCGGCGTGGGGTTGGTCCGTCAGGTCGTCGACGCTCGTCAGTTCGGCCATCGGTCGTCGATACGCGGCCGCCGGGCGAGGCGGTTCGGCCGAACGTGTTCGGTCACCGGTCCGGGAGGTCCGCGCCGTCGCCCGGGCCGTCCCCGGGACCGTCGCCGCCCTCGCCGCCGAACCGGCCGACCAGGACCGCGGGGACCGACTGCGGCCCGTGCCGGCGGAGGACGAGCAGGAGGTTGGCGGCGAAGACGACGCTGCCGAGCAACACGAGGCCGCCGCCGGCGGCCCCGACGACCGCCGGGACCCGCAGCCCCCACGCGGGGAGCAGGTCCGCCGCGACGAGCAGCGCCGCCCCGCCGAGGAGCGCGGCGAAGTCGGCCGCGGCGAGGCGGTCGTCGTAGAGGTCGTCGATCATCGGCACCGGCTCGTAGCCGAGCAGGTCGCTGTACCGGTGGACCCAGACGATGAAGGGGACGACGTGGTACAGCGTCCCGAGCACGACGAAGCCGACGCCGCCGAGCGTGAGCAGGTGGACGGTGCCCGGCGCGCCGAAGCGCGCGTCGACCGCGAGCGGGTCGGCGACCCACGCCGGGAGGGTCAGCGCGGCCCACGCGGCCAGCGCCACGGCGGCGACGGCGTACCGCGACAGCATCGGCGTCCACTCGACGCTCGTCTCGACCAGCCGGCGCGCGAGTATCGCCGCGACGGCGAGCACGCTCGCGACCACGAGGACGCCGCCGACGCGGGCGATCAGGGGGTCGCGCAGCAGCCGCCCGCCGGCGAGCGCGACGACGCCGACCGGGTAGCTCACCTCCTCGACCCCGCGGAGGTAGCGGTCGACGCCGTGTAGTTCCGTCTGCGTGAACATCGTCGCGAGCTGGTACAGCGCGCCGAAGACGGTCGTCAGGACCGCGCCGAACGCCGCCAGCGTGGCGTGCGCCCCGACGACGTCGACCCGGGCCACCGGCAGGTCGAGAAACACCGGGTCGGTGAAGCCGAGGGCGAGCGTCACGCCGAGGGGCGTAAGGACGACGAAGTACGCGAGCGCCAGCGCGAAGTGGCGCTCGGTGACGTCGAGGGGCCGCGCCGTCGCGAGCGTCCGGGCGAGGTTGTACGCGAACGTCCAGAACCCGGCGAGTATGAGGCCGCCGGCGTAGGGGAGCAGGTCGTACCGCTCGGCCAGCAGCGACCACGCGAAGCCGACCAGCCCCGCGGTCACGAGCCACAGCTGGGCGGTCGCCAGCCGCCGGGAGTGGAGTTCCGTCCCGGACCAGACGGGGACGAACTGGGTCATCGCGCCCATGATCGTGATACAGACCCAGCCCACGAGCAGCAGATGCAAGCGCACGAGGTCGACGAGCGGCGCGTCGAATACCGTGCCGACCGCGCCGCCCGCGACGAGAAAGCCCAGCGCGACGACGAAGTGCCGGAGCGGCACGGCCATCGGCGGCTGCGCGTCCGTCTCGACGTCGCCGGGAACCACGCTCATGTCCGTCGCTACGGCGGCCCGCTCCCTCGGCGTCGCCCCGAACGTGTTCGGCATCCGGGCGGCCGGCCGCTACTGCCGCCGCGGCTCCTGTGCGCCCGGCCGGGCTACCCGAACACGTTCGGGGAGATCGGTAGGGCCATGCCGGTCGAACGGTACCGTATGGCAACGTCCACAGCGGAAACCGACGCGACCCAGACGACGGTCGACGTGAAGTGCACCGGCCACGTCCGCACCGAGGTCGGCGAGCCGACGCTGTCGTACACGTTCGAGGGCGACCGGCTCCGGGACTTCCTCGACGACTTCTTCGCGGAGTACGACGTCGAGGACCTCCTGATAGCGGAGACGGAGGCCGAGGCGACCACCGACGGCTGGGCGACCGTGCCCGACGAACTGCCCGGGAAGTGGGCGAAAAACCCCGAGGGCGAGCAGACCCGCCCCTACGCCCGGGTCGTCGTCAACGGGACGTTCAACGAGCACCTCGACGGCCTCGACACCGACCTGAACGACGGCGACCGCGTCGCGCTGATGTACCCCTTCATCTACTGCTGCTGACCCGCGGCGGGTCACCGCCCCCGCCCGTTCCGCCCGGTTCGTCGTCGGGGACCGACGCGTTTGCCACCCGACGGCGTCGGATACGCTCGAACAGCGTGGCGGGGAAGGCGTAGGCCGCCGCGTTGCGAAGCCGACAGGCGACCGACGACTGGAGCGTCCCGAGCCGCCCCAGCCGGCGGGACTCCGCCCGAACCCGGTTCGCGCGGTCCACCCGCTCGGACTCGTACGCGGTGAACGCGTCCCGGGGAGTCCCGTTCGCGTCGAGGGCGTGCGCCAGCGCGACCGCGTCCTCGACCGACTGCGCGGCACCCTGCCCCGCGAACGGCAACATGCCGTGCGCGGCGTCGCCCGCGAGCACCGTCGATCCGCGGTGCCAGCGGTCCAGCGCGGGCAGGTCATTCAGCCCGGTCGCGATGACGTCCGCCGGCTCCAGCGAGTCGACGACGGTCGGGACCGGCTCCGGGTACGTCGCGAAGTACGAGCGGATATCGGCCACGGACGCGGGGGTCGGGACGTCCGCCGGTGCCGTGGCGAACCAGTAGAAGCAGTCCGGGCCGACCGGCGCGCCGCCCGTGTAGGTCCCGCGCCCCCACACTTCGACGCCGACCGACCGGCGGTCGGGCGGGAGGTCCACCGCGGTCAGCGCCCGGAGCACGGTCGTGTCGAGCGACCGGGCCGTCGCGGGCGCGACCGCCTCGCGGACGGCGGAGTCGATGCCGTCCGCGCCGACGAGGACGTCCGGGCGCACCGCCGACCCGTCGGTGAAGCGGACGGTCGGCGAGGCCGGGTCCTCCACCGCCTCGCATCGCTTCCCCGTCCGGACCGGAGCGTCCAGCGCATCCCGGAGGATCTCCAGGAGTGCGGCCCGGCGGACCGCGACGAACCCGTAACCGAACGCCTCGCGCTCGACGTTCCCGAGGTCGAACGCCTGCAACAGTCGGCCGTCCGGGGAGCGGATCTCGGTGTCGGAGAGGGCCATTCCGGCCTCGCGGATCCGGGCGGCGACGCCGATCGATTCGAGGGCCAACAGCGCGTTCGTCTGCAGGAGGATGCCGGCCCCGACGGGCCGGTACTCCGGCGCGGCTTCGTACACGGCGACGTCGAAGCCGCGTTGCTCCAGCGCCACCGCGGTCGTCAGCCCACAGATCCCGCCGCCGACGACGGCTATCCGGGGGCTGTCGTCGCGTCGACTCATGCGTCACGATACGACCGGCGTCCGCTCGAACTCGCTGCAGTCCATACGCGGTTCTTTATACGTTCGGCGTCCGTCTCCCCGCCGATGCGCTACCTCACGGTTCGGTCCACGGCGGACGGCGCGGCGCTGCACCCGCTCGGGCGGGAACTGCGGGACGCACCCGGCTTCTCGCGCGAGGCGATCCACCACGCCGAACTGCTCGACGACGGCACCGTACTGATGCTCGCCGAGGGGAGCGGCGACTCCACCCGCTACGAGTCGGTCATGCGCGAGTCCCCGCACGTGGTGGAGTTCATGGTCTCCGGCGACGAGCGCTGGATCGCGGTCAGCCAGTTCGAGTCGTCCGCGGCGACAGAGCGGATCATGGCGGAGGCGGCCCGCCCGGGTGTCGTCGTCGATACGCCGATCGACATCGACCCCGACGGGGCGCTCCGGATCACGTACCTCGGCGGCGAGTCGGCGCTCCAGGACCTGTACAGGTCGATGACGGGCGACGACCCGGTCCGCGTCGAGGTGCTCGAAACGGGGTCGTACACGCCGGACCAGAACTCCCTCACGCGGCTTCTCACCGACCGACAGCGGGAGGTGCTCGACGCCGCGGTCGAGGCGGGATACTACCGCACACCGAGGGCGGGGACCCACGAGGACGTCGCCGCCGCCCTCGACCTCGCCCCGACGACGGTGGGCGAGCACCTGCGGAAGGTCGAGGAACGGGTGTTTACCGCGATCGCTCGCTGAGCGCCGCGTGCGGCGACGGACGCGGCGAGTCGCTACGCCGGGACGGCCGGTCGGGACACTGCCATCACCCACTCGTCGGGCGCTTGCCGGCGGACGTCGTAGCGTTCGAACGCGTCCTCGGGCGACTCCGCCCCGCCCACGACGTCCGCAAGCATCGCCGCCAGCGGCGACGGGTCGTGATCGTTGACGAGGTAGAACGTCTCGCCCGGGGAGAGCGCCTTGAACTCCTCGATCGCCTGCTCGTGGCGCACCTGCGGCGGGAGGCCGCGGATGTCCAGCGCGTGGTCCGGCACCGCCACGTCGCCGGTCTCCTCGACGCGGGAAAGCACCTGCCCGGCGAGCGCGGCGAACTCGTCGGGGACGGGGCCGTCCATCCCGCGGACGCGCTCGTCGAACGGCAGGTCCGCGAGGACGGGCGCGTCGAGTTCCGCCTCGACGTCCGCGTCCGGGAACAGGTCGTGCTCCCGGCCGCAGTCGCAGGTGAACCCGCGCATGTTGACCACCGTCCCGAGCACGGGGACGGCGTTCTCCTCGAACAGCGTCGCGCTCCGGCCGGTGTCGCCGACGGCGGTCGGGTACGGCGTGGTGACCAGCACCGCGCCGTCGACCGGCAGGCCCTGGAGCGTCGTCAGGACGATGTCGCCCGTGCCCGGCGGGAGGTCGACCACGAGCACGTCCAGGTCGCCCCAGGCGGCGTCCTCGAACAGTTCGGTCACGGCCTCGTGGGCCATCGCCCCGCGCCAGGCCAGCGGCGCGTCGTTGGCGATCAGCCCGACGCTCATCGCGGCGATGCCGTCGGCCTCGATCGGCTCGGCGTCGCCCTCGTCGTTGGCCGTCACCGGCCCCTCCAAGTCGAGCAGTTCGGGCACGTTCGGGCCGTAGAGGTCGGCGTCGAACAGCCCCACGTCGCGCTCCCCGTCGGCGGCGAGCGCGCGGGCGAGCTGGGTCGACACGGTCGTCTTCCCGACGCCGCCCTTCGCGCTGGCGACGGCGATCACCGTGTCGATGCCCTCGGGGCGCTCGACGCCGTCGGCCCCGTCGTCCGGGGTGTCGCCCTCGACCTGCGCCCGCTCGACGCCGGGCGTCGACAGCGCCTCGCGCCGGAGCGCCTCGGTCACGTCCTCCGCCGTCTCCGCGTCGAACCCGGCGAGGTCGACGGTGATCGTCGCGACGCCCTCCGCGACCGACACGTCCGTCACCAGCCCGGACTCGACTACGCTCGTGCCCAGGTCCGGGTCCTCGACGGCGGCGACCGCCTCGCGGACGCGTTCGGCGGCGTCGCCCGGTGCGTCGGCGGGTCGGCCGTCGGTGCCTCGGGCGTCGTTGCTTCGGTCGTCGTCGGTGTCGTGTCCGGTCATGTTACCAGGCCTCGAACTCCTCGGCGTCCTCGTCGGGCTCGCGGTCGCTCATCAGCGTGCCGCCGTACGCCCGGAAATCGAGGTCGTAGGCGTTGGCGACGGCGTCCAGCGAGTCCTCGCGCTCGGCGATGGTCGCGGTGTCGAACCCGAACGACTCGACGGCGTCGACGAGTTCGTCGTCGCCGACGTACCCCTCGTCGTAGGCCGCGGCGATCCCGTCCCGAAGCACGTCGGCGTTGCGGCGGAGCCGCTTTGCCTCCTCGAACCGCTCGCGCATCTCGTCGGTCGGGCTCCCCCGATCCACGGGGATCGCGTTCAGTTCCTCGACCGCGCGCTCGTCGAAGCTGTCCGCCATCTTCAGCAGTTCGACGACCTGCTCGCGGGGCGACAGTTCGGCCCAGGCGTCGAGGGCCTCCTCGGCGACGACCGCGTCGACGGCCTCGCCCCACGTCGTGTCCCGCTCGACGTCCTCGAACGCCTGCGCGACGAACGCGCCGACGTGTTCGTCCGGGATGGTGACGCCGAGCGACTCCTCCAGTCCGCCGCCGGTCTCGTCGCCGTCGGTCACCCGGCCGCTGTGGCCGTGTTCCCCGTGGTCGCCGTGGCCGCCCTCCGGCGGTCGGTCGTCCGCGCCGTGCGCCCCTCCGGTCGTGTCGAGGTCGTATGCGTCGGTCATCGGTTCTCACGCTGCCCCTGGGTCAGCCCGTCGGTCACGCCGGCCATCCCCGGACCGCCGGGGCCGCCCCCCGGACCGTCCGGCCCGTCGTCGGACCGCGACCCGGGGCCGCCCCCGGGCGCGCCGGGGTCGTCCAGGCCGGCGTCTATCTGTTTCGGGTCGACGCCGCGGGCGGTGGCGAGCGCGCGCTTCGCCGACCGCCGCACGTCGTCGCTCCGGTCGTTCAGCCCGTGGCGCTCCAGGGCGTCCTCGGCGCGGTCGGTGCCCAGGTCGCCGAGGCTCGCCGCGGCCTTCGCGCGGACGAACGCCTCGGGCTCCCGGGCCAGCACCGCCGCGAGGATGCGGACGGCCTCGCTCACGTCCTCGGCGTACTCCCGGAGGAAGTCCGCGGCGTACTCGCGGACGGCCGGGTGGCGGTCCGTCTTGATCCGCTCGACGAGCAGTTCCTGGGAGGCCGCGCCGGTCTTCGACAGGCCGATCACGGCGTTCCGGCGAACGAAGCCGCTCCCGTCGTCGAGCGCGTTGCGGAGCGTCGCCTCGTCGTCCGGCGCGGCGCGGGACGCCGCGACGACGGCCTCCGCGCGGACCCAGCCGGCCTCGTCGTCGAGCGCCGTCCGGATCGCCGCCTCGGCCGCGCCCTCGCCGTCGGTCCCCCGGGCCGCGAGGCCGAGCGCCTCGACGGCGAACTGCCGCACGTCCGCGGCGTCGTCGTCGGTCGCTCGCCCGGCCAGCCGTGCGACGGTCGACGGCTGCAGCGAGCCGCCGTCCGCGAGGTCGACCAGGCCGAGCGCGGCGTCGCGGCGGTCGCGCTCGCGGGCCGACAGCAGTTTCTCGCGGAGCTGTACCTCGTCGTCCGTGCGCGCCCGCCCCCGGGCGCTGCGGTTGGCGTACTCGGTCATCGTCTGAGCCTCCAGTAGCTGAAGAGCCACGCCGCCGCCGTCGCGAGGACGAGCGCCGTAACCCAGTTCGTCGCCGACCGGGCGAGCCACAGCACCGAGTCGCCGGCCTCGCCCGCGGCCGCCTCGGCACCGCTGCCGCCGCCGCCGTCGCCGTCGTCGCTCCCACCGCTCTCGGCGGCACTCAGCCCGCCGTTCTCCGTGTCGAGCACGGTGTAGCGGAGCGTGATCGACTTCTGGCCGTTCACCTCGTCGGCGCTCCCGTTCCACACCGCGAAGGCGAGGTACATCTGGTCGGCCTCGTCGAACGCGGCGTCGAACTCCCCGTCCGCGCCGCGCTCGCGGACGAACACGACCGACCAGCCGTCCTCGGTGCGCTCGGCGTTTGCCGCGACGGTTTGGCTGGGCGCGTGCGAGAGCGAGCCGTAGCCCCGGGCGTAGTAGTTCTGCGCGAACTGGTCGTAGCTCGCCTGCGAGAGCGGGTTGCCGGCCGCCTGCCCCGGCTTCGTCTCGTTTTCCGGATGCGGGTAGTTGTACATGTCGCCGCCGGGGTCGGCGTCGGAGAACTGCCAGCTCGCCCGCCAGTACCAGATGTCGACGGGGTCGCCGCTTGCCCCCATCGTGATCGGCGGCTTGCTCCCGCCCCGGAGCATGATCGCGGCGGCGTCGCTGTACGCCCCCGGTTCGCTGATGTTGGTGTCGCGGGTCGGGTCCTCCCACTCCAGCCGGAAGGCGACGTGCGTGTCGTTCGTCACCGACTGGACGGTCATCCCGTCGACGCTCCCGCCGCCGTGGGGCAGCGCCATCTGCTGCTTGTTGAGCGACACCTCCCGGGTCGGCGCGTCCTCCCACTGCGCGGCGTCGGGCTGGGCGGGCACGCTGTCGACCGCCTGCATCTCCTGGTGCCCGGCGGTGACGACCGTGACGAGCGCCACCTGCCCGACCATCACCAGACACATGACGACGACCGCGAGCTTCGTCGCGCGCTTGGCCGCCGGGCGGTCCAGCGACGGCCGGGAGAGCGACCGGAGCCGCGGGATCACGGCGTCCCACCCCCGTTTCCGGCCCCGGTGGCTCCCGTCGTCGGTTCGGGGTGTTTCCCGTTGTCGTAGGTGACCAGCTCCTCCACGAGGTCCGCGGCCGCGAGGTAGAGCGGCTCCTCGGCCGACTGCCGGACGTCGTAGGCGAGCGCCGGCACGAACTCGACGAGGTGGTCGTCCAGCACCGTGGCCTCGGCGTGCTCGACGCGCTCGGCGGCCGCACGGTCGCCCTCCTCCAGCGCGACGGCGCGCTGGCCGGCGAGGACCTGTGCCAGCTCCAGCTCGGCGGCGACGTGGTCCTGGCGCTCGGCGAAGTCCTCGCTGGGCTCGACGCCGAACTCCTCCAGCAGGCCGACGACCGTCGCGATCCGGCGCTGCTCGATGCTGAGTTCGTCCCGGGTCGTGTAGTGGGCCTCGTACGGCACCACGGCGTACGTCCCCTCGCCGTCGGGGACGCCGAACAGGTCGTTGTACGCGGACGCCAGGTCGTCGGCCGACGTCGACTCGACCGCGTCCAGCAGGCGTTCGGCCTCGTCGGCGACGTGCAGGCGCTCGGCGGCGCGCTCGATCCCCGCGCGGGCCTCGGGGTCGGTCAGTTCGCTGACTGTGCGCTCGTCGGGGTACGTGAACGCCGCCGCCGCGGCGCAGTACAGCGTCGCGCGGGCGGCGTGGTACTCGGGGTCGGTGGTTCGGCTCATGGCTCTATGGCTGGTTGGTCCACATCTCGCCCTCGCGGACCTCCATTTCCTCCTGGAACGGGATGTCGACGACGAGCTTGCCCTTGCGGTCCCATCCCTTCACGCGGTGTTCCTTGACGTTGTACGTCTCGATGAGGCGGGTCGTCGCGCCGAACAGCTGGAGGATGCCGAGCACGTGGTGGCTCGGGTTCCGGGCGCGCTCCTGGACGATCTTCACCGACTCCTCGTACGTGCTGCCGGGCCAGTCGTTGCGCTTTTGCTCGGTGTTGGGCGTAAACATCTGCGTGAGGAACTCCGGCGGCACGTGGTACGGCGGCATGTAGAACACCTGCGGCCGGGTGCCGAACTGCGGGTACAGCGGGAGCGCGACCTTCTCGTCGCTCTTGGCGAGGTAGTTGGTCGGGCTCCGGCCGGCCGCCGCCGACTGCTTGCCGTTCGGGTGACCCGCGTCGGGGCCGCGGTTGATGTTCCCGTGCAGACGCGTCTTCCCGATGCACGAGGAGACACAGCGGGGGACGTTCCCCTCCTCGATGCGCGGGAAGCAGCCGACCGGCTTCTCCGAGACGCCGGTCTCGGGGTTGTACATCGGCTTGTGGTACGGACACGCCTTCACGCACTTCCGGTAGCCGCGACACCGCTCCTGGTCCAGCAGGACGATGCCGTCCTCCTCGCGCTTGTAGATGGCCTTCCGCGGGCAGGCCGCGAGGCAGGCCGGGTTCTTGCAGTGATTGCAGAGCCGCGGCAGGTAGAACTGCCACATGTCGTGGTACTCGTCCTCGCCGAGATCGCTCTCGATCACGTCGCCCGTCGGGTACTCTCCGTGGGCCTGGTCGTCGCCCAGCGCGGGGTACTCCCACTCCTCCTTCTCGGCGACGTAGCCCCGCACCTGCTCGCCCTCCTCGGCCGCCTCGAAGATCGTCTCGTCGGTACCCAGGTCGTCGAGCAGCCGCATGTCCCACCCCATCGGGTAGCCGCCGTAGGGCTCCGTCTCGACGTTCATCCACCACATGTACTCCTCGCCCTCGCCGCTGGTCCAGGTGGACTTGCAGGCAAAGGAACAGGTGTTGCAGTTGATACACCGGTTCGTGTTGATGATCATCCCCCAGTGCCAGTCCCGTTCCTCCTGGCGGTGCTCGTAGGGGTAGCTGTGCTCGCGGCCGAGTTGCGGGTTGTGTGTCTGTGGCATCAGCTATCGCCTCCCTGCAGGCTGCCGTCGATGTAGTTCTGCACGAGGTCGTCGCGGCGCGCGTCGCCGGGCCACCAGTCGGCCTCCTCGTACTTCTCGACCTCCACGAGGTCGTCGCGGTTCGTCCCGGTCGGCGCCCAGACGGTCTCCTCGTAACCGGCCTCCAGGCCGGCCCCGTGCCAGGCGATCTCCTCCTCGACCTCATCGGAGATGTTGGGGTCGCCGAACACCCCCTTGTGGACGAGGTCGTCGGTCTCCTGTGCGGGGTCGAGCCAGATGTTCGTCGTCACGTTGTACCCCTTGACCCCGTCGCCCTGCTCCTCGTCGTCGGGGAAGTGCTGGGGCCACCAGCCGTGCCAGATGGTCAACTGGCCCATGTCGCCGGCCGAGCGGGGCCGCTGGCGCTCGCTCACCATGGCGCGAACGACCAGGTCGCCGCGCTTCCCGCTGATCCGGACGTAGTCGCCGTTCTCGACGTCGATGTTCGCGGCGTCCTCCGGGTGCATCTCGACGAACGCCTCGCCCAGCGGCGGCGAGTCCGCCGTCTCGCCGTCGCCCTGCGGGAACGAGAAGTCGTCGACGAGCCGTTCCGTGCCGTCGGGGTCGGCGCTGGTCGACCCGAAGTCACGCGACGACCAGATCAGGTTCCAGTCGGTCATCCCCCACGAGGAGTGGGTCCGGTACTTGGGGTGTGGCGTGTTGTAGTAGAACTGGTACTCCTGGTCGTGGTACAGCGGGTTCTCCTCGTCTTTCGCCTCGTCCCACTTCTGGTTCACGCCGTACGGCGTCCCCTCGGGGCTCTCGATGTGGTCCAGGTCGGCCCGGCCGAGTTCGAGCAGGCGGTCCTCCTCCTTGTGGAACTCCATCCGGCCGGTCTTCGTGTAGAACGGCCGGTCCTCGTGGATCTGGGAGTAGAACGGGACGCGCGGGTACGTCTTCATCTGGAGGCGCTCGGGGCCGTCCTCCAGGTCCTCGACGTCGATGTCCCGGGTCGTCATCCCGGCGTCGAGCGTCTCCTGGATGTAGTTGCGCACGTCGCCGTCCTCGTCTAAGAACTCCGCGAAGTACTCGCGGTAGGAGTCGACGTTGCGCTCCTCGGGCGGGATCTTCTCGTCGAGTTTCTCCGCGACGAGCGCGACGGCCTCCCCGTCCTGTTTGGTGTCGTAGATGGGGTCCATCACGCCGTGGTCCATCTGGAGGAACGGGTTCTCCGGCCCGACGGTGATGTCGGGGTACTCACACTCCAGCCAGGACGGCACCGGGAGCACGATGTCGGCGTGCCTGGCGGAGTAGGTCATGTGCATGTCCGAGACGATGAACAGTTCGTTGCCCGTGTCGGGGTGTTTGACGAAGTTCTCGATGACGTGCTCCTGGTGTTTCGTCTGGTTCAGGAGGTTGCAGTTCATCGTCCACAGCACTTCGGGCCGGGACATCGTGTACGACTCCGCGTCCGACGGGATCACCGGCTCGTCGGCGTCGCCCTGCGGGACGAGGTCGAGTTCGCGGTCGAAGTCGCCGCGCACGTCGTGGGGGTCCAGCGACTCGCCGCCGAAGAAGGCGAAGGCGTACCCGGGGTACATCCCGTGGGCGGCGTTGCCGTCGGGGTTGACGTACGACGGGTAGCCGTCGAGCAGTTCGATCTTGTACTGCCCGGAGTAGTTGTAGTAGCCCGCGCCGCGCTCGCCGACGTTGCCAAGCATCGACTGGACGAAGAAGATCGTCCGCTGGAGCGCGTCGTTGGAGTGGAACCAGTGGTTGATCCCCTCGCCGGTGAACCACTGGCCCTTGTCGGCGTCGGCGAACTCGCGGGCCGTCTGCCGGAGCTTGTCGGCGGGGATCGTGGTGATCTCCTCGACCGTCTCCGGGTCGTAGTTCTCCAGGATGTTCGCCTTCTGCCGGGTGAAGTCGGTGTGGACCGCGACCGACGCGCCGTCGGCCAGGTCGACCTCCGTGTCGACTTCGAGCCGGGGCGTCGTCGGCGTCTCGTCGCCGACCTCCTCCCGAGTGACCGCGACGGGGTTCCCGTCCTGGTCCAGCGCGACGAAATCGCCCCAGTCGTCGTCGCCGCCGTGGTGGGCGACTCCCTCCTCGCCCTCGGTGCCGCCCTCCGGCGGCTCGTGGTCGGGGAACACCTCGTGGGCGCGCAGGTACTTCCCGTTGTCCTGCCGCACCAGCAGCGGGAGGGTGGTGAACTTCCGCATGAAGTCGGCGTCGTACAGCTCCTCGTCGATGATGACGTGGGCGACGCCGAGCGCGAACGCCGGGTCGCTGCCGGGCCGGACCGGGAGCCAGCGGTCGCACTTCTGGACCGTCGGCGAGTAGTCCGGGTAGACGCCGACCATCTTCCCGCCGCGCTCGCGGCTCTCCTGGAGCCAGTGGTTGTCCGCGAGCTTGTTGTGGATGAGGTTCTTCCCCTGGATGATCGTGTAGTCGGCGGCGCGCCACGCCGACGCGTCGGAGTCGCTGGTCTGGTAGCCGGTCGTCATCACGTGGCCCGGCGGCAGGTCGGCGTAC
This sequence comes from Halostella litorea, assembly GCF_004785955.1. Lineage (NCBI taxonomy): Archaea > Methanobacteriati > Methanobacteriota > Halobacteria > Halobacteriales > Natronoarchaeaceae > Halostella > Halostella litorea. The sequence goes on from NZ_SJER01000006.1 coordinate 25,374, forward strand.
CAGTCGTACTCCGTCCACTCGCAGCCGCCGAAGATCGAGGCCAGCCGGCGGCCCGCGCCGTGCCGGGTGATCAGGCCGTCGGACTTGATCGCGTTGAAGATGTGGAACCGCTTCTCGTCCTCCAGGCTCGCCATCTTCTCGGCGATGAGGTCTATCGCCTCGTCCCAGGAGACGCGCTCGAACTCGTCCTCGCCCCGTCCCTCCGGGCTCGGGTCGTCGGGGTCCCACCCCTTGCGGACCATCGGGTACTTGATCCGGCTCGGCTCGAACGTCCGCCGGTGGAGCGTCAGCCCCTTCATGCAGCCCCGCGGGTTCCAGTGACGGCTGACGTTTGCCTGCTCGTAGCCGCCCGGGCTGCCGGGACCGGGGCTGCCCTCCTCCTCGTGGTAGATCTGCTCGGAGCGGATGGGCACCCCGTTTTTCATGTAGAAGTTCAACGCGCAGGACTGTGTGCAGTTGGGGTGACACACCGTCCAGTCGACCTCGTCGTACGCGTAGATGTCGTGGTACACCTCCTCCCAGTCCCGGTTCGGGTAGGACTTGAGGGGGTTGTCGACCGACGTGACGGGGTCGACCGCTTCCGTCGCGTTCCACGCGGACCCGACGAGGGTCCCGACCGCGCCTGCGCCGGCAGCCGCGAGGAAGTCGCGCCGCGAGAGGCTCACCGCGAACCACCTCGCGTGGCGGATCGTTCGGGTAGCATACACACCCTGCTACCCACGCCTCTCCGTTCAAACACCTCATCGGTTTTCAGCGCCTGGGAACGTTCGCGAACGTGTTCGCACGCCCGTTGAGAGGGACGGAACCGCCGTCGGGCGGCGGCGGGTTCGACGTCGTCGCCCCGTCCGCGCCCTCGCCGGTCCCGCGTCCGGACGGCCCCACCGACACGGACACCCCAGGGAACGAGTGAAAACGGAGTCCCGCGTGGAGGGGAGCGTTCGAGGGAGACGTCGGACGCCCCGTCCGAACACACCCCTCGGACCGAGTGAAAAACCGGGGTTTCACTGGGGTTTCCGTGGGGTATCCTGAAGGCACACCCCTCGGACCGAGTGAAGATCGGGGGAGCACACACACCCCAGAGAACGAGTGAAAACGGAAACACGGCCCTGCCCCCAACCCCCGCTCCGGCCTCGCCTACTCCCCGTTTGCGGTGTGATCGACAACTCGGAGAGATACGGTATTTCAAGTCCTCTAGCGGACGTTTTAGTGACAGCCCGATCAGACAGCAACCACACATAAGATTCTTAAAATATGCATGCTGTCATGATCCTAGTAGAGACTAGCAACTAGTAGCACTACTCTAGTAATATCTACTAGGGAATATCGAGTCTAGCTTATCTCTAGCTCGGCTTGCGCTTGTACTATCGCGTTATTATATATTTTACTGTACAAGCAATACATACATACAACATACTCAACAGATAGAGAGAAAGAAGCTCTTAGATCAGTTCTAGCGAAGTATTAGAGATCGCGCTAGGGACTGGAGACAAGGCAACACGAGTTCTTTATATACCACCCCGCGATCTCCCCCCACCGCTCCCCACCACCCCCTCCCCCCTCGATCACGTTTTCACTCGGTTTCTGGGGTGTGTGTGCTCCCCGTCCCTGAAACAGTTACGCGGCAACACACCCGGACGAGGGATATTTTCACGTTTTCACTCGGTCCGAGGTCCCGTAGCTTTATCCCGATCCTCCGAGTTGTCACGGACATGTCCGAGGAAGGAGGGACCGACGCCGACCTGTTCGCGACCGGCGACATCTTCCGCCGGCGCGAACTTCTCCGCGTCGGACACGTCCCCGACCGGGACCGCATCGTCGGGCGGGACGACGAGCTTCAGAGCGTCGGGCAGGCGCTCGGCCCCGCGACGGACGGCGGCCCGCCGTCGAACGTCGTGATCTACGGCAAGACCGGGACCGGCAAGAGCCTCGTCGCCCGCCACGTCACCCAGCGGGCGAGCCGGATCGCCGCCGGGAACGACGTGACGTTCTCCCACGTCTACGTCGACTGCTCGGACGCGGACACCGAGACCCGCGTCGCCCGGGAGATCACGACTCAACTCGCGGCGACCACCGAGGGCGCGCCCGACATCCCACAGCAGGGGATCGGCGCGAACGAGTACTACCGGTACCTCTGGGACCTGCTCGAATCGCGGGACACCTGCATCGTGCTCCTCGACGAAATCGACATCCTCCGCGACGACGACGTGTTGATGCAGCTCTCGCGCGCCGAGGAGACGGGGAAGACCGACTGCTATCTCGGGGTCATCTCTATCAGCAACAAGATCGAGTTCCGCGACCGCCTCAGCGAGCGGATCGACTCCAGCCTGCAGGACGAGGACATCATCTTCCAGCCCTACGACGCCAGCCAACTCCGGAACATCCTCGAAAACCGCCGGGACGCGTTCAAGGAGGGGGTGCTCGCCGACGGCGTCATCCCGAAGGTCGCGGCGCTTGCCGCCCGCGAGCACGGCGACGCGCGGAAGGCGATAAACATCCTCCAGAAGGCGGGCGAACTCGCCGAGCGCGAGAACGACGACCGGGTGACCGAGGCCCACGTCGAGCGCGGCCAGCAGAAAGCCGAGGTCCAGCGCTTCCAGGAACTCGTCTCCGGTTCGACCCCACACGTCAAACACCTGCTGCGGGCGCTGGCGACGCTGACCGAGGAGCGGCAGGCCGACGCGTTCGCGACCGGCGAGATATACGAGGAGTACCGCTCGACGGCCGCGAGCGGCGGCAGCGACCCGCTCGGCCAGGACCGGGTGTACCGGCTCCTCAAGGAGCAGTCGTTCCTCGGCGTCACCGAGTCGCGCCACACCGGCGGCGGGAAAAGCGAGGGGAGCTACCTCGAACACCAGCTCATGCGCGAGACGGACGTCGTCCTCCAGGCGCTTGGCGACGAGTGACTCCCGGCCCCCCGACACTCCCGGCCCGCCGAGTGACCCCCGGCTCACCGACGAACGGCTCCCGGCCCACGACGGCGGCCATCGGGTCCGCGCCGGCGAGAGCCAGAACTATCCGGCTGCTGGTCCATCGCCCGAACATGAGCGACGAGACGACGCGCGTGTGGCTGGTCGAGCGGACGTTCGTCCGCGACGAACTCGGCCTCGTGTCGCTGGTGTACGCCACCCCGGATGGGGAGCGGTACTACCGGCGCCAGATATCGGCGAGCGGGCACACCGGCGCGGGCGCGGACGTGACCCGCGAAGTCGCGACGGCGGACCTGCAGCCGGTCGACGACGAGGAGACGGTCGAGCGGTACGCCGGCGAGGTCGACCGCATGCGGGACCAACACGACCCCGACGAGACTGTGTGACCGCCGCCGCCGACGCTCGGGTTTCGAACGACCTCACACGAACGCCAGCGGCACCATCAGTGCAACGCCGGCCGCCATCCCGCCGACCAGCTCGCGGCGGCCGCCGCCGGGCAGGTCCGCGCCGGCCTCCAGCGCTTCCGGGACGAACTCCGCGGCGACGAGGTAGATCATCGCGCCGGCGGCGAAGCCGAAGCCGGCGGGCAGGAACTCCCGAGCGGTGCGGACGAAGTAGAAGGCGATCACCGCGCCGACGGGCTGGGGCAGGCTGGAGAACACCGCCCACCAGGCCATCCGCCACTCGCTTACCCCCATCGCCCGGAGCGGGATGGATATCGCGACGCCCTCGGGCACGTTGTGGATCGAGATCGCGACGGTCATAAACACCGCGAGCAGCGGGACGGTGAAGCCGAACACCGCCGGTCCCTGCCCGATGTTGAGGTCGGCGAAGGAGACGCCGACGGCGACGCCTTCGGGGAAGCTGTGGACGGTAAGCACCCCGAGGATCAGCACGAGCTTCTTGAAGTCGGCCTCCTCGTACTGCTTGGGGTGGAGTTCGACGCCGCTTATGATCCGGTGGCTGACGACGACGAGGGCGACGCCCGCCACCATCCCCGGGATCACCTCGCGGACGGTCCCCTCGGCGAGCCCCTCCAGTATCAGGCCAAACAGCGACGCCGCCACCATGATCCCGGAGGCGAGCCCCCACAGGATCACGTTCCAGCGGTCGCTCACGTCGTCGACGAGGAAAAAGGGGATCGCGCCCAGCCCGGTCGCGAGCGCGGTGACGAATCCGGCGACGAACACCAGCGTCAGGTTCGCCAACAGGTCCATGTGTGATCCTTTTCGTTCCGGTCTGATAATCCTTCATCCGGGGACAGGTTCCGGGCCGCGGTCGGCTCCGACGCCGTTCCCGGGCCGCCCGGCGGCGCCGAAACCGGCGCGATCCATCACCGACCCGAACGTTATTCGTGTCCGGCCCCCACCCCAGGCGTATGACCGGTCCCACCGAGCGGGTGCGGCGCGTCAACCGCTCGTCGATCCGCGTGATGTACGACATGGCAGAGTCGACCGACCGCGACCTCGTCCGGCTCGAGGTCGGCGAACCGGACTTCGACACGCCCGACCACGTCGTCGACGCCGCCGAGGCGGCGGCGCGCTCGGGCGACACGCACTACACGGCCAACGCGGGGCTGCCGGAACTGCGCCGGGCGGTCGCCGACCGGATGGCCGCTGACTTCGACGTGTCGACCGACCCGGGGGAGGTCGTCATCACCAACGGCGGGATGGAGGCGCTCCACCTGGCCGTCCTGGCGACGGTCGCCCCGGGCGAGGAGCTTCTGATCCCCACGCCGGGATGGCCGAACTACATCTCGCAGGCACATCTCGCCGACGCGAAGCCGGTCGAGGTGCCGATGCCGGCTGACGGGGGCTACCCGCTCGACCCCGACCGGGTCCGGGCGGCGATGTCCGACGACACGGCCGTCGTCGTGCTCTGCTCGCCGTCGAACCCGACGGGCCGGCTGTACGACGAGGACGCGATGTGCGAGGTGGTCGACGCCGCGGCCGAGTACGACGCCTACGTTATCGCCGACGAGGTGTACGCCGGCCTCGCTTACGACCGCGACGTGACCGGCCTCGCGGCGCTCACCGACCACCCGGAGCGCGTGCTCACCGTGAACTCCTGTTCGAAGACCTACGCGATGACGGGGTGGCGCGTTGGCTGGCTCGCCGCGCCGCCGGAGATCGCAGACGAGGTGACGAAGATCCACGAGAGCACGACCGCCTGCGCCGGCAGCGTCGCCCAGCGCGCCGCGATCGCGGCGCTGACGGGGCCACAGGAGCCGGTCGAGGAGATGTACGAGACGTTCCGCGAGCGCCGGGACTACGTCGTCGACCGCGTCGCCGGCATCGACGGCCTCACCTGCCCGCGGCCGGAGGGCGCGTTCTACGCCTTCCTCGACCCCGACGTCCCGGGGTCGAGCCTGGAGGTCGCGAAGGAACTGCTCACCGAACACGGCGTCGTCGTCGCGCCCGGCGACGGCTTCGGCGACGCCGGGGCCGGCAAACTCCGACTCAGCTTCGCCAACAGCATGGACCGCATCGAGACGGGGTTCGACCGCATCGAGCGGTTCATGGCGGACCACTGACGCCGTACTCCTCCGCCGTTCGGGAACCGCCGACCGAGGGCCGCGATCCCGCGTTACCGCACCGCCTCGATCGCGGCGTCGAGGTCGGCGATCACGTCCGCGGGGTCCTCGATGCCGACCGAGAGGCGCACCATCTCGGGGACGACACCGCTGGCCGCCTGTTCCTCCTCGGTCAACTGCTGGTGCGTGGTGCTGGCGGGGTGGATGATCAGCGTCTTGGCGTCGCCGACGTTGGCGAGCAGGCTCGCCAGTTCCGTCTGCTCGCACATGCCGCGGGCGGCCTCGTAGGCGGCGTCGCCCTCGCCCGCGAGGCCGAAGGTGATCATGCCGCCGTAGCCGCCGTCGAGGTACTCCGAGGCCTCCTCGTGGGTCTCGTGGGACTCCAGGCCGGGGTAGTTCACCCACTCGATCGCGTCGTGCTCCTCCAGGTACTCGGCGACGGCCATCGCGTTCTCGCAGTGGCGCTCCATCCGGAGCGGGAGCGTCTCGACGCCCTGCAGGGTCTGCCAGGCGTCGAACGGCGACTGCTGGTTGCCGAGGTCCCGCAGGCCGCGGGCGCGGGCGGCCATGGCGAAGGCGGCGTCGCCGAAGCGCTCGCTGAAGTCGACGCCGTGGTACGCGGGGTTCGGGCCGGCGATCTCCTCGTAGTCGTGTTCGTCCCAGGGGAAGGATCCGCCGTCGACGAGCACGCCGCCGATGGTCGTGCCGGAGCCGTGGAGCCACTTCGTCGTCGACTCCCACACCAGGTCCGCGCCGTGCTCGATCGGCTTGCAGAGGTGGGGCGTTGCGAACGTGTTGTCGACGAACAGCGGGACGCCCGCGTCGTGTGCGATCTCCGCGAGGCGGTCGAAGTCCGGCGTCACGAGCGCCGGGTTGCCGATCGTCTCGCAGTGGACGAACGCGGTGTCCTCGTCGATCGCTTCCTCGTAGGCCTCGTAGTCGAGCGTGTCGACGAACCGGGCCTCGATCCCCCGGCGGGCGGCCGTGTGTTCGAGGTAGGTGTACGTGCCGCCGTACAGCGACGACGCGCTGACGACGTTGTCGCCCACGGAGGCCAGCATCGTCGTCGCGAGGTTGAACGCGGCCATCCCGCTGGAGGTCGCCACCGCGCCGGTGCCGCCCTCCAGGCTCGCGAGGCGCTGCTCCAGCGTCTCGACGGTCGGGTTGCCGATCCGGCTGTAGATGTACCCCGCCTCGTCGAGCGCGAACTGGTCCGCCGCCTGCTCGGCGTCCTCGAACACGTACGACGTGGTCTGGTGGATCGCCGGCGCGCGGGACCCGGTCGCCGGGTCGGGCTCCTGGCCGTCGTGGAGGCTACGCGTCTCGAAGCCGCGGTCTGAGTCGTCCGTCATCGTCGGCACGTTCGCTTGCATCCCCCTTACAGCTTCCCCGAACGTAGACAGGAGCAAATATTGCGACGGCGCGGGGAGAGACGGGCAGGAATTGGGTCCGGCAGACGGATGGAAATGGGGTCGGTGAAACGGGCGGAAACGGGTCGACGCAAAACGCTCTCCGGGGCGACACACGGCCACCCCACCTCTGACCGCCAGCGGCGGCGTTCCCAGTGTGTGGGAACGCCCGTCCCCGGTTTTGTACGCTCGGCCGAAGGGTTCGGTATGGTCGAGAAAGCGCGCCGAAACGAGGTCGGGGACAACCCCCGCGGCGGGGACGGACGCGAGTGGGAGGTGTTCGTCCGCGAGGACGCCGACGAACCGATGCAACACGTCGGGAGCGTCAGCGCGCCGTCGCCGGAGGTCGCCCACGAGCAGGCGACGCGGCTGTTCGCGTGGTTCGCAACGGACGTGTGGATCTGCCCCGCCGACGAGACGCACCGCTTCTCCACGCACGACCTGGACGACGAGGCGGAGCCGGCACCCCACCCCGACGGCCCGGAGGGCCGCACCCACGAGCTATGATCTCGGTCAGCAAACTCCTCTGTGACATGGACGCCGAGGGCGACGGCCTGCGTTACGACGCGGCCGACGAGTCCGACGCCGACCAGATCCGCGAGCGCAAGCAGCGCCGGCCGGTCGTCGTCTGGAACCTCACGAAGCAGTGCAACCTCTACTGCGAGCACTGCTACGCCGCCGCGACCGAGGAGCGCGCCCCCGGCGAACTGTCGACGGCCGAGGGGAAGCGGCTGCTGGACGACCTGGCCGACTACGGCGTCCCGGTCGTCCTCTTCTCCGGCGGGGAACCGCTCGTCCGGGACGACCTGACCGAACTCGTCGCGTACGCCGCCGACCGCGGGATCCGCCCCGTCCTCTCGACGAACGGGACGCTGATCACGCCGGAGCGGGCGGCGGAACTGCGCGACGCCGGCCTCAAGTACGCCGGCGTCTCCGTCGACGGCCTGCGCGAGCGCAACGACGCGTTCCGCGGGCAGGAAGGGGCGTTCGACGCCGCGGTCAGGGGGATCGAGGCCTGCCTCGACGCCGGCCTCAAGACCGGCCTGCGCTACACGATCACCGAGCGCACCGCGCCGGACCTGGAGGACGTGGTCGACTTCCTCTACGACGTCGGCGTCGACCGCTTCTGTTTCTACCACCTCGACTACGGCGGCCGGGGCGCGGCGATCCGCGACGCCGACCTCGCCCCCGACGAGAAACGCGAGGCGGTCCGGCGGGTCTGTGACATGACCCGCGAGTACCACGACCGCGGCGAGGAGATAGAGACGCTGCTGGTGGGCAACTACTGCGACGCCGCCTACCTCGTGGAGTACGCCCGCGAGGAACTGGGCGACGCCCTCGCCGACCGCGTCGAGGCGTACCTCCGGCGCAACGGCGGCGACCCGGCCGGCGAGCGCGTCGCCGACGTGGACTACCAGGGCAACGTCCACCTCACGCAGTTCTGGCAGGGCTACTCGCTTGGCAACGTCCGGGACCGCTCGTTCGGCGCGATCTGGGAGGACGACTCGAACCCGCTCCTGCGGGCGCTCCGCGAGCGCGAGGACCACCTCACGGGCAAGTGCGCCGGCTGCCAGTACCGGGGCGTCTGTCGCGGCGCGTCGCGGCTGCGCTCGCTCGCCGCCCACGACCACCCGTTCGGCCCCGACCCGCAGTGTTACCTCTCCGAGGCTGAGGTCTCGGGCGGCATGACGGGTAACCCGGCGGACTGACGGACCGGTTCGTTCTTCCTCGGAAGCGTCTCCGCCGTCGAGACTGCCGACCGCGATGAACGGACGTCGGACTACTCGGTACTACCGGTCAATGCGAAAACGCGGTAGACCGCGCCGAAACCGCCGTCCGCGGTGAAAAGCGTCGCCGCGCGCTACTCCTCGACGACGACTGCGCCCTTCATCCCCACCGTCTCGTGGGGCGAGCAGTAGTAGAGGTAGACGCCGGCCGTCTCGAAGGTGTGTTCGTGGGAGTAATCGGGCATCTCGATGGAGTCGTCGCCGCTCCAGTCCGAGCCGTCGGGAACGGTGTCCGGGATGACGTTGTGGGAGCCGTTCTTCCAGTCCCACGTGACTGTCGTTCCGGAGGACACCCGGACGGCGGCGGGCCCGAACGCGTTCTCGCTGTTCGGCCCGACGGCCACCTCGACGGCGTCCGAGCCAGTCTCGTCGACAACGCCGTCGTAGTTGTTCGCGCCGCTCAGGTAGTTCTCGACTTCGGAGGGGGCGCTGCCCCCGCCGCCGTCACCGCCTCCACCGCCGCCGTCGCTGTCGCCGCCATCGCCGCCACCGTCGCCGCCGCCGCTGTCGGACGAACAGCCGGCGAGCAGTACTGTAGAAGCGGTCGCCGCGGCCGTTGCCGTCAGAAACCGTCGTCTATCGAGGTCGGTATGGTCGGTCATTTGTCGGCAATTGAAACGTAGGACCGCTCCCTTTTACGTAACCCGCCCACCGCAGAGCGGTGAGAACCGTCCGAAGGTTTATATACTACCGTCGGTCCGCCGGCCCCTCGTCCCCGAACAGTTCGAGGGCGGTCGCCACCGCGGCCTCGTCGTCCGTCGAGAGGAGCGCGTCGGTCGGGGCGGCGACGAGCGTCCCGGTGATGCGGCGGGTCATGCGGTCGACGGCGCGCCGCTGCGCGTCGGTGAGGTCGCCCGCGGCCTCCAGCCGCCGGAGCGCGGCGTCGAGTTCCGCCTGCCGGATCGATTCGGCGCGGCGGCGGACGTGCCGGGCGGCCGCCTCGGGGCTGCGGTCGTCGGGGGCCGCGGACCGACCCATCGTGGCTCCGTCGCCCGACATGGTCAGTCGGCCGAGGTCGGTTCCGCGGCCGATTCCCATGGGAGGGGGCCGTCGTACCCCTCCGGAACGTACGGGCACAGCGGGTCGCTCGCCAGCGGGTCGCCGGTGTGGGCGTACGCCCGCGACCGGCTGCCGCCACAGACGTTTCGGAACGGGCACGCGCCGCACTTCCCGCGGAAGCCGTCGGGGTCGCGCAGCGACTCGAACAGGTCGGCGTCGCGGTACACGTCGACGAGGTCGTCCTCGCGGACGTCGCCCGCCGACTCCGGGAGGAACCCGGAGGGGTACACCTCGCCGACGTGGCTGACGAACGCGAAGCCGTCGCCGGCGCGGATGCCCGCCCGCCGGCCGATGGCGTCGGCGTCGGGCGCGGCGGTGCCGTCGCCGGGCGCGCCGGACCCGGGGCCGGACGCTCCGGCGGCGTCGCCCCCGTCGCGCGCCCGCTGGATCCCGACGCGGCGGTAGTGGGGTGCCTCCGTCGTCTTCACGCCGAAGCGGGCCTCGTCGCTCACCTCGTGGAGCCACTCCATCACGCGCTCGGCGCGCTCGGGGGGGACGGGGTCCAGGACCCGGCCCCGCCCGACCGGGACGAGGAAGAACACCGACCACAGCACCGCGCCGAGGTCGGCCACGCGGTCGCGCAGCGCCGGCAGTTCGTCGACCGTCGTGTCGCAGACGGTCGTGTTGATCTGGAGCGGTAGCCCCGCCTCGCGGGCGGTCTCGGCGGCCGCGACGGTCTGCTCGAAGCTCCCCGCCTCCCCGCGGAAGGCGTCGTGTGACTCGGCGCTCGCGCCGTCGAGGCTGAGCGCCATCCGCTGTAGCCCGGCGTCGGCGAGGTCGGCGATCACCTCGGGCGTCAGCGACCCGGTGCCGCTCGGCGTCAGCGTCATCCGGAGCCCGAGCTCCGTGCCGTACTCGACGAGGTCGACCAGGTCGTCGCGGGCCAGCGGGTCGCCGCCCGAGAGCACGACCAGCTGGCCGTCGCCGAAGTCGGCCGCGGCGTCGAGCAGTTCCTTCCCCTCCGCGGTCGTCAACTCGTCCGGGTGCCGGCGGGGCTGGGCGTCCGCCCGGCAATGCTCGCAGGCGAGTTCGCAGGCCTGCGTCACCTCCCAGACGAGGACGAACGGGCGCTCGTCCGTGTCGACGGCGCTGGGCCGCACGGCGCTATTCCTCCACGCGGACGCGGGTGACGTGGCCCCCGCAGCCGCACTGCTCGACGTACTCTAGGTCGAGCCCGTCGAACGCCGCCCGGAGGTCGTCGTACAGGTACGTCTCGGGGTGGCCGTGGTCCCCGTGGGTGACGAGGTTGACGTGGTTCCCCGGGGCGGTGTGTTCGACGGCGTCCCGGGCCTGCTCGAGGACGAGGTCCCGGTCCTCGCCGTGGTGTGGCTTCTCCAGGTTGGCCGACCACGAGTTGTCGTGGACGCGCTCGGTCACGGGTTCGACGTCGTCGTGAGACACTGATCCCATACGCGTTCGTTGTCGCTACCCGGCGGAAACGAGCGTCCCGAACGTGTTCGGGGCAACGACCTGCCGGGTCGCCCCCCAACCGTCGTGTATGCCCGAACCGGAAGCCGCGTTGTCCGGGACCGACGCGCCGACCGATCGCCCCCGCGAGACGCTGGACGCGCGTGAACTGCCGCCGCCCCAGCCGCTCCAGCGGACGCTCGAACTGCTGCCCGAACTGGACGACGGGACGGTGCTGGTGCAGTTCAACGACCGCGCGCCCCAGCACCTCTACCCGAAGCTCGCGGACAGGGGCTACGAGTACGAGACGGTTGGGGAGGACCCCGTCGTCACGGCGATCTGGAAGCCGTAGCCGATCCCGGCCAGCGCGCTCGGCTACTCCTTCGGGAGCGTGGCGACGAACTCGTTCGCGTCGCGCCGTTCGACCTCGTAGCCGTCGGCGTCGAACGAGTCCACCTCGGCTTTCATCTCGTAGAACAGCGGCTTCGGCTCGTGGTCGTTGACCAGCGTCAGCGCCTCGCCGCTCTCCAGGTCGGCGAAGGCGTCGTGGATCTTGGGGTGGCGCTCCGGCGGCGGCACGTCGCGAAGGTCGAGCGTTCGGTCCGTCATGCGGGTGAACGTCGCTCCCCCGTTCGGGTCGGGGTTACCCCGAACACGTTCGCCCCGTCCGTCGGTGCGCGGCGGGTCGGCGCGTCCGCCGGCTAGACGTGTTCGATCTCCACCTGCCACTCGTCGTCCGCGACCCGTTCGGTTTCGTAGGTGAAACCGCGCTGTTCGAGCACGTCGTAGAGGGGTTCGGGTTCGAAACTGTTGACGAGGACGAACGTTTCGTCGTCGCCGAGCGCGTCCAGCTCCGCCACGATGTCGCTGAACGGCTCGCCGTCGATCTGCCTGGCGTCGAGCGAGCGGTCGGGCGTGTCCGTGCTCATTACGGGTAGCAGTTCGACGCTCGTTTCCCTGTCGGTTCCCCCGACCATGTTCGGACGCTCGGGGAGGGCTCCCGGCCGGCGAACCGAACATATTCGCCAATACTTATTGTCGGCGGTCGGCATAACGTTCGTACATGCCACAGGCGCAACTCACGCTGACCGTTCCCGAGGAGACGTGGATCGGGGACCTGTCCCGGTCGTACCCCGACGCGCGGGTCCGGATCCTCGCGGCGCTGGCCGACGAGGCCGCGGGGGTCGGGCTCGCTGAGATCGCCGCGCGGGACCTGCCGGATCTAGTCGGCGACATGGCCGCGTACGACGAGGTGATCGACCTCGAACTGCTCCAGGACTACGAGGACGAGGCGCTGGTGCAGTTCGAGACGACGATGCCGCTGTTGCTGTTTGCGGTCCAGGACTCCGGCGTCCCGCTCGAACTCCCCTTCGACATCGTCGACGGGGCCGCCGAGTGGACGGTGACGGCCCCGCAGGACCGCCTCTCCGAACTGGGCGAGCAACTCGACACGGTCGGCGTCTCCTACACCGTCGACTACGTCCAGCAGACGATCGACTCCGACCAGCTGCTCACCGACCACCAGCTCAACCTCGTGCGGACGGCCGTTGAGGTGGGGTACTACGACACGCCCCGCACCTGCTCGCTGACCGAGCTGGCCGAGGAGCTGGACATCGCCAAGTCGACGTGTTCCGAGAGCCTCCACCGCGCGGAGGAGAAGATAGTCAAGCAGTTCCTTGAGGACGTAACGAACTCGTGACCCGACCCCGACCCGGTCTATGGCCGGGCCGGCCCCCTGTTTGCCGGCCCGCAGACCGCGCCGGCCCAACCCGAACGAATTATACGTCTCTCATGATGCATATCCGCTAATGGTGCGGGACCCCTTCGGCGACGACGACGCCCCAGAGCTCCAGGACGTCCTCGATGCGCTGGACGACCCGGACTGCCGCGCCATCATCACGGAACTCGAAGCGCCCATGACAGCAAGCGAACTCTCCGACGCGGCCGACGTACCGCTGTCGACCACCTACCGGAAGCTCGATCTCCTCTCCGAGGCGTCGCTGCTCTCCGAACGAACCGAGATCCGGTCGGACGGCCAGCACACGACCCGGTACGAGGTCGCGTTCGACGAGGTCCGGATCGCTCTGGACGAGCAGCGGTCGTTCGACGTGGGGATCACCCGCCCCGAGCGCTCGCCGGACGAACAGCTCGCTGCCATGTGGTCGGAGGTGCGCAAGGAGACATGACTCACCCCTTCGTCATCGTCGGTCTCAAGACCGCGACGCTGTTCCTCGGCGGCATGATCACGTTCTACGCCTTCCGGGCGTACCGGCGGACCCGCTCCCCGGCGCTGCGCGCGCTGGCGATCGGGTTCGGGGTGGTCACGTTGGGCTCGCTGCTGGCGGGCGCGATAGACCAGGTGCTTCAGGTCGACCGGGAACTGGCGCTCATCGTCGAGAGCGGCCTGACCGCGGTCGGCTTCGCCGTGATCCTCTACTCGCTGTACGCGGAGTGACGTTCTACTCGGGGCGCTCGATTCCTGTCGTCTCTCGGTTCGACGTCCACGAACGCGGCGACTTCCCCGAAGCCGATAGCGCCGCGTTACTCCGATACCGATGTAAAAATTTAGTACTTCCCACACGTATAGTATAGCACGACCCATGTTCCCCGGAAGGCGCTCGGTCGTCCCCGACCTCGCCGGAGAACTGCGGCGGAACCGCCCCCCGGCGGCCGGTGGTCAGTCCAGCCGGACGAACACCTTCGGGACCAGCCCGACCGCCGTCGCGGAGCAACCATCCCACGTATGACGGAGATAGTCGACGACGCGACGGAGCTGGTCGGATCGACGCCGCTCGTCCGGCTCGACGCCTTCGGGGGCGTGCTCGCGAAGCTCGAGGAGTTCAATCCCTACTCTGTCAAGGACCGGATCGCCCGCGAGATGGTCGAGGCGGCCGAGGCGGCGGGGGAACTCGACGGCGACACGGCCGTCGTCGAGCCGACCAGCGGCAACACCGGGATCGGGCTGGCGTTCGTCTGTGCCGCGAAGGGGTACGACCTGACGCTGACGATGCCGGAGTCGATGAGCGAGGAGCGCCGGAAGCTGCTCGCCGCGATGGGGGCGGACCTGGTGTTGACCGACGCCGACGACGGGATGAACGGCGCGATAGACGCCGCCAAGGAGCGCGCGGCGAGCGACGACGCCGTCATGCTGGGGCAGTTCGGCAACGAGGCCAACCCCCGCGCGCACCGACTGACGACCGGCAAGGAGGTGTGGGAGGCGACCGACGGCGAACTCGGCGCGTTCGTCGCCGGCGTCGGCACCGGCGGGACGATCACCGGCGTCGCGGAGTACCTGACGGAGGTCCGGGGCGTCGACGCCGATATCGTGGCCGTCGAGCCCGAGCGGTCGGCGGTCCTCTCGGGCGAATCGCCCGGGAGCCACGGGATCCAGGGGATCGGCGCGGGGTTCGTCCCCGAGGTGCTCCGCGAGGCGCTGATAGACGAGGTCGAGACCGTCCACCGCGAGGACGCCGTCGCGGCGACCCGGAAGCTGGCCCGGGAGGAGGGCATCGTCGCGGGCATCTCCTCGGGCGCGGCGCTGGCCGCCGCCGAGCGCGTCGCGTCGCGGGACCCGGACGGCCCCGTCGTCACCGTCCTCCCCGACTCGGGCGAGCGCTACCTCTCGACGGACCTGTTCGAGTGACGGCGCGGGGCGGGACGGCGGTCGGCACGGCGTGACCCGGGGGCGGCCAGCCCCCGGGGCGGGCGGACAGCCCGCGGGACGCCGGGGTTCCCACGGCGTGAGAATTTCGATGCCGGTATTAGTACCTTACCGCCTATCGTTCACACGTGATGACCGAGAACGACACACCCGCCGGCGTCAGCCGCCGGCGACTGCTCAAGGCGACCGGCGCGGCAGGCCTCGCGGCGGCCGCGCCCGCCGCCGCGTCCGGGCGCGCCGCCGCCCAGGAGGGCGGCTACGGCGACTGGTTCAGCGACGTCCCCAACTTCGAGGGAACCGAGGACATGCGCGACCAGGACTCGGTGACCGTCGAGGTCGGCCCGGGCGGGAACAACGTGTACGAATCGCCGGCGGTCCGCGTCTCGCCGGGGACGACCGTCACCTGGGAGTGGGTGCAGGGGTCGCACAACGTCGCCGTCGAGTCCACCCCGGAGGGGGCCGACTGGAGCGGCGACGAGTCCATCGAGACGCCCGACTACTCCCACGAACACACCTTCGAGACGGAGGGGGTCTACCTCTACTTCTGTACCCCGCACCAGTCCCTCGGGATGAAGGGGGCGGTCGTCGTTGGCGACGTCGAAGTCGACGACGAGGCCGCGATGGGCGGCGGTAACGGCGAGGGCGGTGGCAGCGGCAACGAGTCCAGCGGCGGCGGTGGCGGCGGCGACGACGGCGGCAGCGGGGGCGACGACTCGAACGCCATGACGCTGCTCGGCGCCAGCATGCTCGCCGCGTTCCTGTCGCCCATCGCCTTCGCCATCTTCCTGTTCACGCGCCGTCGGGAGCCGGAGAACGGGGCGCCGCTCCTCGAAGCGGACTGACGGCGTCGGTCCGCTCCGGCGGGGCCGTTACGGCTCCGCGCCGTCGAGGTACTCCAGTTGCCCCTCCAGCTCGCTGCGGCGCTGGCGCGCGATGACGGTCGCGTCGAGCAGGTCGCCGACCAGCGCGGTGCCGAGTTCGAACTCGGTGGTCACGGCCACGTGCGTGCCGTCGTCCGTCGGCTCCAGTTCGTACCACGTCGCCATCGACTCGAAGATGCCGTCGACCTGCTCGTAGGCCAGTTCGGCGTCGGAATCGAACACTTCGACGGTGAGTTCGAGCGTCGCGAGGCCGACCGCGTTGACCACCCGGACCCGGTCGCCGTCGACGTGGACCTCGTCGAAGTCGGCGGCCTCCATCAGCGGTCCGAGGTCGTGGAGCCGGTCGGCCACGACTTCGGGCGGATCGCCGACTGTCGCCTCGACGGAAACTGTTTGCATGCCCCACGGTTTTACCCCGACACGCTTCAACTTCTCGCGCCGTTCTCAGCTTCTGAAAACGCACACCCGTTTATATCGCTTCGTGCGTCGGAGTAACCGACGACGATGTCCAAATGATCCCACAGGACCTCCTGATCGTCGCGAGCAAGACGACGACGCTGCTCTGTGGCGGATTCGTCGCCTCGCTCGCCTACCGGGCGTATCTCCGCACGCACTCCCCGGCGCTGCGCGCGCTCGCCTACGGGCTGGCGTTCGTCACGCTTGGCACGGTGATCGCCGGCGCGCTCCACCAGCTCGTCGGCGTCACTATCGAGACCGGCGTCGCCGTCCAGAGCGCGTTCACGGCGGTCGGCTTCCTCGTGCTCGCGTACTCGCTGTACGCGCGGACCCCGGACCGGGAGCCGGACCGCACGGCCGCGGGCGGCGACGGCGTCGGCCGGTAACGGGTCGGACGCGCCCGCCCCGGTCGGCCGCCCTCGCGGGCCGCCCCTCGCCGACCCGCAAGCCGTTTGTCCCCGCCGCCGCTAGGCCGGCGTAGTGACGGGTTCCGACGAGTCAGAGACGACTGCCGACGCGCCGGACGTAGCCGCCGAATCCGGGACGGCGGGCGACGGTCCCGAGTCGGGGGCCGACGATCCGGACGCGACGGACGACGATCCGGAGGGGGTGACGCTGGACGCGTTCCACGACGTCCTGGAGGAGACGAGCCGCCCGGTCGTGACGGCGAGCGAGGTGGCGCGGACGCTCGGCCGCTCGCAGGCCGCCGCGGCGGACGCGCTGGACGAACTGGCGGGTGCCGGCGACGTGGAACGGCTCGACGTGGAGGCCGACCCGGTCGTCTGGTTTCCGTCGGACTGGGCGGCCGTCGCCGAGCGCGAGCGGGTCACGCTGTTCCCCGAGCGCCGGGAGGTCGTCGTCGACAGCCCGACGCAGTTCACCCGGGCGCAGCTGTCGCAGTTCGCCCACCTCGCCGACGCGAACGGCTCCGGGGGGTACGTCTACGAGATCCGCCGGGAGGACGTCTGGCAGGCACCGTACGACTCGCTCGACGACCTGCTCGGCACCGTCCGGCAGGTGCTCCCGGAGTCGGCCCCCGGGCTGGAGGAGTGGATCGAGGACCAGTGGAAGCGCGCCCACCAGTTCGTCCTGCGGACCCACGAGGACGGCTACACCGTGCTGGAGGCGGCCAGCGACGACCTGATGGGCAACGTCGCGAGACAGCGGCTGGACGACGGCCAGCTACGCGCCCCCGTCGAGGACGACCTGAGCTGGGTGGCCGAGGAGCGCGTCGCGGAGGTCAAGCGGCTCCTCTACGAGGCCGGCTACCCCGTGCAGGACGAGCGCGACCTGGAGGAGGGCGACGACCTCGACATCGACCTGAACGTCGACCTCCGGGGGTACCAGCGCGAGTGGGTCCGCGAGTTCACCGACGTGAAGTCGGGCGTCCTCGTCGGGCCGCCCGGCAGCGGCAAGACCGTCGCCGCCCTCGGCGTGCTGGAGGCGGTCGGCGGCGAGACGCTGATACTCGTGCCGAACCGCGAGCTGGCGACCCAGTGGCGCGACGAGATACTGGCCCGGACGACGCTGTCCGCGGATCAGGTCGGCGAGTACCACGGCGGCAAAAAGGAGGTCCGCCCGGTCACGATAGCGACCTACCAGACCGCCGGGATGGACCGCCACCGCCAGCTGTTCGACGAGCGGCGCTGGGGGCTGATCGTGTACGACGAGGTCCACCACGTGCCGGCGACGGTGTACCGGCGGAGCGCGGACCTCCAGACCAAACACCGGCTCGGCCTCTCGGCGACGCCGATCCGGGAGGACGACCGCGAGAAGGACATCTTCACGCTCATCGGCCCGCCGATCGGCACCGACTGGGACGCGCTGTTCGACGCCGGCTTCGTGCAGGAGCCGGAGGTCGAGATCCGGTACGTCCCGTGGGACAGCGACGAGCGCCAGGAGGAACACGCGAGCACGAGCGGGCACGACCGCCGGCAGGTCGCGGCGACGAACCCGGCGAAGCTCCGCGAGGTCCGCCACCTGCTGGCCACGCACCGCGACGCGAAGGCGCTGATCTTCGTGGAGTACATCGACCACGGCGACGCGCTTGCGGAGGCGCTGTCGGTCCCCTTCCTCAGCGGCGAGACGCGCCACGCCCGCCGGGAGAAACTGCTCTCGGAGTTCCGCCACGGCCACCGCGACGTCCTCGTCGTCTCGCGGGTCGGCGACGAGGGGATCGACCTGCCGGACGCCGACCTGGTCGTCATCGCCTCCGGGCTGGGCGGCTCCCGCCGGCAGGGCGCACAGCGGGCCGGTCGGGCGATGCGTCCCGCCGGCAACGCGCTCGTGTACGTCCTCGCCACGCGCGGGACGACCGAGGAGGACCACGCCCGGCGACAGCTCCAGCACCTCTCGGCGAAGGGGATCCGGGTGCGCGAGCGGGACGCCGAGACGGTCGAATAGCGGCGAAGTCGGCCGGATTCATAGTTTTACAGCCGCTTCGGGCCACGGTCACGGCCCCAGGGGTTCGTGGTCGCCGGTTCCCCCGATACACTGTACACGGCGAAAACGATATCAGTCGTACGTGTGATGATACACCAATGAGTAAGGCCGAGGGCCGTCCCTCCGTGGTCGTCGTCGACGACGACCGCCAGGTACTCGACCTCTACGAGACGTGGTTGTCGGACGCGTACGACGTGCGCACCGCCGCCGGCGGCGACGAGGCGCTCGGCGTCGTCGACGAGTCGGTCGACGTCATGCTGCTCGACCGCCGGATGCCGGACCTGCCGGGCGACGCCGTCCTGGAGGAGGTGCGCGCCCGGGGGATCGACTGTCGGGTCGTCATGCTCACCGCCGTCGACCCCGACGTCGACATCATCGACATGGAGTTCGACGACTACGTGACGAAACCCGTCTCCCGCGAGGAGATCATCGGCACCGTCGAGACGATGGTCGCGCGGGGCACCTACGGCGACCTTCTGCAGGAGTACTTCGCGGTCGCCTCCAAGCGGGCGACGCTGGAGACCGAACTCACCGAGTCGGAGCTGTCGGGCAACGAGGACTACGCCGACCTGGTCGAGCGCGGCGAGGAACTGCGCACCCAACTCGACGGGCTGCTGTCGGAACTGACGGAGTTCGGCGACTTCGAGGGCGCGTTCGCCGACCTCTGAGGGGCCTCCCCGACGCCGGGGACGTCCTTCTCGACGCCGGCGGGAGAGCCGTGACGGGCCGCGACCGTCGATACGATTATATCGACGGCGCGTCAAATCGAACCGATGGCAAAGCGGCTCTCGACCGGCGTCACGGCCATCGACCGGAACCTGGAGGGCGGCGTCCGCGCGGGCAGCGTGGTCGCGCTGCTCGCCCAGCCGGACAGCCAGAGCGAGCCGCTGCTACACGAGTTCATGGAGGAGCGCCCGACGGCCTACATCACGACGCTGCGGACCGAGGCGGCCGTCCGGGACGACCTGGAGCGGGTGCTCCGGACGGACGACTACTCGATCCAGTACGCCGGCATCGACACGCCCATCGACAACGCCGGCCGGGTCGTCCAGCAGGTCGACGGGCAGGCCAACGTCGTCCTCGACACGCTGAACCCGCTGGAGGCGACCGGCGAGCGCAACCGCTACGTCAACTTCCTCAACCAGTTCAAGACGCATCTCGTCAACACCGGGGCGGTCGGGCTGCTCCACTGCACCGCGATGGACCCGCCGCCGCTGCGCGAGACGACGCTGACGATAGCCGACGTGGTGTGGGAACTGGAGACCGAGGTGAAAGGAAGCTCCGTCGAGAACTTCCTGCGCGTGTCGAAGTTCCGCGGCGGCCGGCCGACGAGACGATCAAGCTGGACCTCGGCGAGGAGGTCGCGGTCGACACGAGCCGGGACATCGCCTGAGGGCAGGCCCGTTCGCGCACCGTCCCGCGGTACCCGCCCGCTCGTTCCGACGTGCCAGCCGGGATACGTTTATTCGTGTCGGGGCTGTACCAACCAGTACCATGTCAGGACGACTCAAACGAGCGCTCAGTCGGTCCCGCCACGCGGCCATCGGTGCGAGCATCGGTGCCGCCGTCGGCGGACTGTTCAGTCGGAACGCGGCGAGCACCGGGGCGGCCCTCGGCGGCCTCGTGGGTGCGACCATCGGCGAGAAGCGGGTGTCGGCCCGCACTCGGGTCGACGAGATAGTCGAGGAGTCGTAGCCGCGACCCCGTTCTCCGCTCCGAGCCCGCTTCGGGCGTAGTCGCGACGCCGCCGGGCGTACCGGACGCCGCCGGAAACGGGTCGGGGTCCGAACGCGCCGTCGGCGAGGGGATCCGGGTGCGGAATCACTATGCCGTCGCGGGCGTCCAGTCCTCCCATGGAACTGGAGGGCTACTTCGACGACTTCACGCGCCGCGACTGGGAGGCGGAGACCGACGACGGGCCGGTCCGGTTCGCCATGATCGGCGTCGGCTGGTGGACCCGCGACATGGCGATCCCGGCGGTGGAGGCGTCGGCGTACTGCGAGACGACGACGCTCGTGAGCAGTTCGGCCGAGAAGGCCGCGGAGGCGGCCGAACTGGCCGACACCATCGACCACGCGATCACGTACGACGAGTTCCACGACGGGGCCGCAAGCGACGCGTACGACGCCGTCTACGTCGTCACGCCGAACGCGCTCCACCTGGAGTACGTCGAGACGGCCGCCGAACTCGGCAAGGCGGTGCTGTGCGAGAAGCCGATGGAGGGCGACGTCGAGCGCGCCGAGCGGCTGGTCGAGGCCTGCGACGCGGCCGACGTGCCGCTGATGGTCGGCTACCGGATGCACACCGAGCCGGCGGTCCGCCGGATGAAGGAACTGGTCGACGACGGCTTCGTCGGCGACCCGGTGCAGGTCCACGGCCACATGTCCCAGCAACTGCTGGAGATGATCCCCGACCCCGACCAGTGGCGGCTGAACGAGAGCCTCTCGGGCGGCGCGACGGTGATGGACATCGGCCTCTACCCGCTGAACACGACGCGGTTCGTCCTCGACGCCGACCCCGAGCGCGTGCTGGCGTCGACGATGTCCACCGACGACGCGTTCGACGACGTGTCCGACCAGTACGCCTCCTTCCTGCTGGAGTTCCCGGACGACGTGCAGGCGGCCTGCACCGCCACGCAGAGCGGCTTCGAGACGGGCCACTTCCGGATCGTCGGGACCGAGGGCGAACTCCTGCTCGAACCCTCCTTCTTCAACCGCGACGCCGCGTCGCTGACGATAAAGCGGGGCGACAGCGAGGCGTCGATCGAGTTCCCCGACGTCGACCAGATGGAGGAGGAGTTCGACTACTTCGCCAACCGCCTGCTCACCGGCCGGGAGTTGGAGCCGGACGGCGAGCACGGGCTGGTCGACATGCGCGCGATGGCGGCGATATACGAGTCCGGCGAGACGGGGCGGGCGGTCGAGCTGTAACCCCTCTTCGCCCGCAGGTGGCCGGTCTACAGCGCGGGAAACAGCGCGCCAAGGTTTTTGTTTCGCCGCTGAAAACTACCGACAAATAATGGTCGAGAGCTTGCTCAGTCGGGTCGCGATTTCGGGGGTCAGCATGATATTCGTGGTCGTCGGGCTGTACATGCTCAACACGGGCCGGACGGCCCGGGCGCGGAGCGAGCGGATCGACGACACCGAGACGACGGCGGTCCGGGAGCTTCAGCCCGGGACGGCCGAGGTGAAAGGCGTCGCCCGGCCCGCGGCGGACGGGGACGTGATGGAGTCGCCGATCACCGAGTCGGAGGCGCTGGCGACCCACGTCGAGATGGAGGAGTGGGAGAGCAGCGGCCAGGGCGGCGGCAGTTGGACGACGAAACACGAGGACCGGGCGGCGGTGCCGATGGTCGTCGACGACGGGACCGGCGAGGTGCGGGTCGACCTCCCGGCCGACGGGGACCTGAACGTCGAGAAGTCGCGCTGGAAGGTCGGGAGCGGGGACGAACCGCCCGAGCGGATCGAGCGGTATCTGGAGGCCGAGTCGGAGATCGACACGGCGACGCGGCGCGACATCGGGCCGCTGAGCATCGGCGAGCGCCGCCGCTACTCCGAGGGACTGATCGAACCGGGCGAGGAGGTCTACGTGCTGGGCGCGGCCCGCGAGGAGCAGTCGGACTGGGGCGAGCGGAGCTACGCCATCGACGCGACCACCGACTCCGGCGACTTCGTCCTCTCCGACAAGTCGGAGTCGGAACTCGTCAACGAGGGCAAGCGGGGCGGGCTCGTCCTCCTCGCGTTCGGCGTCGTCTTCCTGCTGTCCGGCCTCTTCGGGACGGTCATCCCGTGGATCGGCGCGTGAGCGGGAGACGCCGCTACTCGGCGGCGTCTCCCCGATTCGCTCGGGGGTCCCGTCGACCCGGACGGCCGCCCGTGGCGCTACTTGACGCGCCGCCGTCCCCGAAGCAACTGCCGCCCCCGCCAACGTCTTTTGCCAGCGCGGCGATGGGCCGGGTATGGCAAGCGACGACCCGTTAGACGGGCGGACCGCAGTCGTCACCGGCGCGAGCTCCGGCATCGGCGCGGCGACGGCACGCGAACTGGCGGCCGACGGCGCGAACGTCGTGCTGGCCGCGCGGAGCGAGGACTGCATCGCCGAACTGGCCGACTCCATTGCGGCCGACCACGGCGTCCGCGCCGAGGCCGTGCCGACCGACGTGACCGACGAGGACGCCGTCGCGGCGCTCGTCGAGACGACCGTCGAGACGTTCGGCCGCCTCGACGCCGTCGTGGCGAACGCGGGCGTCGGCCGCGCGGGGTCGGTCGAGGAGCTGTCGACCGAGCGCTACCGGACGATGATGGACGTGAACGTCGACGGGACGTTCTTCACGGCCCGCGCGGCGCTGCCCCACCTCCGCGAGACCGAGGGGTCGCTCGTCTTCGTCGGCAGTTTCGCCGGCCAGTACCCCCGTCCGGGCGACGCCGTCTACGCCGCGACGAAATGGTGGGTCCGCGGGTTCGCGCTGAGCCTCGCGGGCAGCGCCGGCGAGGACGGCGTCGGCGTCAGCGTCGTCAACCCGACGGAGGTCCGCACGGAGTTCCTCTCGGAGGACGAGGACGCCGCGGCCTTCGACGAGCGGTTCGCCCCCGGCGAGGTGACCGAGCCGTCCGAGGTGGCCGCGGCGATAGCGTTCGCCGTCCGGCAGGAGTCCCCCACGGCGACGACGGAGATCGACCTGTACCGCCGGGACAAGTTCGCGCACTTCTGACGGCTCCGCCCCGGCCCCCACCTCACGTCCGGGCGCGCAGCACGACCAGCACGGCGACGAGCGCCGCCGCGAGGGCCGCCTCGGCGTGCATCGCCGTCCGCATCGTCGTCGCCGACGCGACCGCGCCGACCACGGCGGGGAAGACGAAGTAGCCGCCCTGGCCGGCGGTCATCGCGACGGCGTTGACCGGGCCGCTGTACTCCGGGACGCGGTCGGTCGCCCAGGCCAGCAGCGTGGGGAACAGCCCGGAGACGAGCAGGCCGGCACAGAACGTCGCGGCGAACAGCGCCGCCTCGGCGGTGACGGCGACGACGGCGTACAGCACGGGGACCGAAAGCGCGGCCGCCGCGGTCACGACCCGGAGGTAGCCAAGCCGCTCCGCGACCGCGCCGAACGCGAGGCGGCCGGGGACGTACGCGGCGAGATACACCGACAGCAGGAGGTTCGCGCGGGACCGCGGGAGGAAGCCGTTCGCGTAGTAGGGGAGCCAGGTGAACATGCCGCCCTCGATACCGACGACCAGCGCCATCGCGGCGCTCAGGCCGAGCATCGAGGGGCGGCGGAGCAGCGTCCGCACGTCCGCAAGCGACAGCGACCGCTCGTTCTCCATGCCGTCGGGCGCGGGGAGGCGGGAAACGAACGCCGCGACCACGAGGAAGAGGGCAGCGACGACGACGTACGCGACCCGCCAGTCGCCGCGGGCGAGGACGAACGTGGCGAACAGCGGCCCCGCGGTCGCGCCGACGGCCCACGCCATCGTCTGGAAGTTGAACACCCGGCCCCGGTTGGCCGGGTAGAGGTGGCTGAGGACGGGCCGCCCGAGCGCGCGGAAGCCGCCGGTGGCGACCATCCGCGCGAAGACGAACGCCAGGAGCAGGAGGAACGTCGGCGCGAACCCGACGCCGACGAGGCAGACGCCGGCGACGGCCAGCGCGAGCGCGACGAACCGCTCGACGCGGAGGCGGCCGACGACCATCCCGACGCCGAACAGCGTCAGCACGTAGCCAAGCGCCGACACCGGCGCGATCAGCCCCAGTTCGGCCTCCGAGAGGTCGAACGTCGCGGCGAAGCTCGGAAACATCGCGCCGCGCATCTGGAGCGAGAGGCCGACGAGCGCGGAGAACACGAAGATCGCGGCGGTCCATAGCCGGCGGTCGGCGGGCCGCCGGTCCGACTGCTCCCGCCCCGCCGACCCCTGCCGGCGCTCCGCGACCCGCCCACGCTCCGACGCCTCCGACATGGGACCGGCTTCCACGGCGGGGTCCTAACGTCCGTCGATCACTCCGCGGCGACGCCCCGCGTCGCCGTCGCCTTGAACGACGCGACGACGCGGCGGCCCGGTTCGAGGTCCAGCCGCGCGGCGCTGTCGCGGGTGACGAGCGCCCGGAGCGGCGTCGCGGCCCCCGCGTCGACCGTCACGGCGGCGACCGCCTCGCCCGCGTCGACGGACTCGACCGTCCCCTCGAACCGGTTGCGCGCGCTCGTGCCGTCCGGGTCGGGGCGGTCCGACGGCGCGGTTAGCGTCACCGCGTCCGAGCGGACGCTCACGGCGACCCGGTCGGCGTCCGGCGGCACGAGCGCACGCACGCGCCCGACGCCGGTGTCGACGGTCGCGAGTTCGCCGTCGCGCTCGACGACGGTCCCCTCGAACACGGACTCCTCGACGCCCGCGACGCCGGCGAACGCGGCGTCGAGGCGCTCGAACCGCTCCAGCAGCGAGCGGGCGTTCTCCGTCAGTTCGCTCCCGCCGCCGCCGGCCCCGCCGCGCCGGCGCTCGACGAGCGGGCCGGCGGCGTCCTCCAGGTCGACGATGCGCCCCTGCATCCGGGCGTACGAGCGCCCGAGCGCCTCGGCGGCGGCGTGGATCGAGCCGTGTTCGTCGACGGCCCGCAGCAGCGCCACGTCGCGCTCGTCGACCGTCGCGCCGTCGACCGACAGCCGCGTCTCGAACTCCCGGCGCATGCGCGGCGGTTCGCGCTCCCCCACCATAGCAGTTGGCGACGGCGCGCCGGTCAGTACACCAGTTCGCCGTCGATGAACTTCGCGGCGCGCGGGTCGTCGGGGTCCTCGAACACGCGCTCGGGCGGGCCGTCCTCGATGACGCGCCCGTCGAGCAGCACCGCGACGCGGTCGGCGATCCGCTCGGCCTGGTGCATGTCGTGGGTCGCTATCGCCACGCCGATCCCCCGTCCCCGAGCGGCGTCGACCGCGTCCTCGATGGCGGCCGTGTTCCGCGGGTCTAGGTCCGACGTCGGCTCGTCGAGCAGGAGCACGTCGGGGTCGTAGGCCAGCGCCCGCGCGAACGCGACGCGCTGGGCCTCTCCGCCGGACAGTGAGCCGGCGGACTGGTCGGCGCTGTGTTCGAGGCCGACGGTGCCGAGCGCCTCCCGGACCGCGTCGGCGGTGCCGTTGCCGCGGACGAGCGAGCGGAGCCGGTCGCCCCACGAACTGCGGACGCGGAGCCCGTACTCGACGTTGCGGCGGACGCTCGCGTCGAAGAGGCTGGCCTGCTGGAACACCATCCCGACGCGCCGGCGGAGCGAGAGGCGCTCGTCCTCCGGCGCGGCCCACGCGTCCGTCCCGTCGAACAGCACGCGGCCCTCGTCGGGCCGCTCGAACAGCGCGAGGAACCGCAGCAGCGTCGTCTTGCCGACGCCCGAGGGGCCGATGACCGCCAGCACCTCGCCCGGCTCGACCGCGAGGGACACGTCCCGCAGGATCGGTTCGCCGTCGTACCCGTGTACGAGCCCGTCGACGCGGAGGCTCATCGCAGCGTCCCCCCGTCGCCGAGGCGAACGACGACGGCGTTGACCGTCAGCACGAGGACGAGCAACAGCGCGCCGAGCACCATCGCCGTGTCGTAGCTCCCCTGCCGGGCCTCCAGCTGGATCGCCGTCGTCAGCGTGCGCGTCTTCGAGACGCCGTCCGCGCCGGCGATGTTGCCGCCGACGATGAGCACGGAGCCGACCTCGCTGATCGCCCGGCCGAAGCCCGCGAGAATCGCCGTGGCGATGCCGTACCGGGCCTCCTTGACGACGACGAGGGCGACGTCGAGGCGCGTCCCGCCGAGCGCGCGGGCGGCGTCCCGGACGGAGTCGTCGACGCCCGTCACGGCCGCGAGGCTGATGCCGGTGATCGGCGGCGTCGCCAGCACGATCTGTGACATGATCATCGCCTCCTTCGTGAACACGAGGCCGAACTCGCCGAGCGGCCCCTGGTTGGACACGGCAAAGAGGACGAGCAGGCCGACGACGACGCTCGGGAACCCCATCCCCGTGTTGATGACGGCGGTCACCAGCCGCTTGCCGGGGAAGTCGGTGAAGCCGACGAGCAGCGCCGTCGGGATGCTCACGAGCGTCGACAGCGCCACGGCGGCGAGGCTGACGTACAGCGACACCTGGATGATGCTCGTGACGTACTGGGACTCGAAGGGGAACTCGCCGAACACGAGGACGGCGTCGGGGGCCCCGGCGAGCATGCTCACCCCTCGTCGTCCGCGCTCCACCCTTCGGGAACGTACTGCTGGAAGTCGGGGTCCTCCGACAGCGCCTCGGGGAAGAACAACTGCTCCCCGTTGGCGGTGTACTCCTCGATCCGGCGTTGCCCCTCGGGGCTCGTGATGTAGCCGATGTACGCCATCGCGAGGTCGTAGTTGACGTTGTCGTGGACCGCCGGGTTGACGGCCATGATCCCGTACGGGTTCGCGAGCAGCTCCGGGCCGCCCTCGATCGGCCCCTGGACGAGGATGACCAGGTCGCTCTCGGCGCGCTGCGAGAGGTAGGTGCCGCGGTCGGAGAGTGTGTACCCGCCCTGCTGGTTCGCGATGTTCAGCACCTCGCCCATCCCCTGCCCGGTCTCCTGGTACCAGTCGCCGCCGGGCTCGACGCCCGCCGCCTCCCAGATCGCCAGCTCCTTCGTGTGGGTGCCGGAGTTGTCGCCCCGCGAGACGAACGTCTCGCCGGCGTCGGCGATCGTCGCGAACGCCTCCGTCGCCGACTCCGTCCCCTCGATCCCGGCGGGGTCGCCCTCGGGCCCGACGATGACGAAGTCGTTGAACATGAGGTCGCGGCGGTTGACGCCGTACCCCTCCTGCATGAACTCGTCCTCCAGCGAGCGGGCGTGGACCATCACGACGTCGGAGTCGCCGGCCCGGGCCGTCTCCAGCGCCTGCCCGGTCCCCTGTGCGACCGCGTCCACGGTCACGCCGTACATGTCCTGGAACGGGGCGTTCAGCTCGTCCAGCAGCCCGGTGTCGTACGTGCTCGTCGTGGTCGTCAGCGTGAGCGTCTCGCCGGCGACCTCCGGCCCGCTCTCGTCCTGTCCGAACGCGGTACAGCCCGCGAGCGCCGCGGTCGCGCCGCCGCCCAGCGCGGCGAGGAACCGCCGTCGTTGTATCGCCATAGACACAACGTCGGGTCGACCGGCTTAGTTGTTACGCACTGGAGAAACCGAAACCGGTTACGTCGGGGACGGAGGCCCACGCACCGGCGGCTATCTCGTCGGACGGACGAACCGAAAACGGGTTACGGCCGGGTCAGTCCCGGTGGCCCCAGCGCCGGCCCTCCTCGTCGTACCGGGCCTCGGCGATGCGGTCGTGCTGGGCGTCGGACAGCGAGATATCCGTCGCGCCGACGTTCTCGTCGAGCTGGTCGGTCGTCCGCGCGCCGACGATGGGGACGCAGGTGAACTTCTCCTGTTCGATCAGCCAGCGGAGCGCGACCTGCGCGGGCGTGGCGTCCAGCTCGTCGGCGACGGCGCGGATCTCGTCGAGCACCTCCCAGCCGCGGGCGGAGACGTAGTACTCGTCGAACCGCGGGTCGATGGCGCCCCGCGAGTCGTCGGGGGCCTCGACCCCGTCGTCGGTCCGCTCGTACTTGCCGGTGAGGAAACCGCCGGCCAGCGGCGAGTACGGGCAGACCGCCAGGTCCTGGTCGGCGCAGACGTCGAGGTAGTCGACCACGTCGTCGCGGTAGGCGGCGTGGAACAGGGGCTGGGTCACCTCGAACCGCTCTACTCCCTCCACGTCGCTCGTCCAGAGCGCCTTGGTGAGCTGCCAGGCGGCCATCGTGCTCGCGCCGAGGTGGTGGACCTTCCCCTCGCGCACGAGGTCGTTCAGCGTCCGGAGCGTCTCCTCGATCGGCGCGTCGTCGTCCCAGCGGTGGATGTAGTACAGGTCGAGGTAGTCCGTCCCGAGGCGGTCCAGCGTCCCCTCGATCTGCCGGCGGATGTGCTTGCGCCCGAGTCCGGAGTCGTTCGGCCCGGGCTCGCCCCAGCCGTCGAACGGGAAGTACACCTTCGAGGCCAGCACGAAGTCCTCGCGGTCGTAGTCCTCCAGCCACTCGCCGATGAACCGCTCGCTCTTGCCGTTCGGCGTGCCGTACACGTTGGCGGTGTCGATGAAGTTGACCCCGCGGTCCCACGCCGCGTCGAGCAGTTCGTGGGCCTCCCCGCGGTCCGTCTCGACGACGCCGTTGGTCTCGCGGCCGAACCGCCACGTCCCGAAGCACAGTTCCGACACCGTCGTCCCGGTCGAACCCAGGGTCGTGTACTCCATACCCCGATCTGCTCCCGGGATCCGAATAAGGGTTGAGGCAGCGGAAAGCGTCAAGGCCGGCCGCTCCCCCGGCGGCGCGCGCCGGCGCGGCCCGGTCGTGTCAGGTCGCCCCAGCTTCGGGGACCGCACCGCCGCGGCCGAACCTCTCGGATCTCTCGATAGATCTCCGTAGATCGGAGTTATCGGCTCAACACCGCTTGTAAAGTATTAGAAGCTCTCTGCAACGGTCGTAAAACGTCCGCATGATCGACACATCCGGCTAAAATCGTCCGAAATCGTCCGAAGCCTCGGCCCGTTATATGCCGGTGTAGCTACAAGGGTTGAGTAGACCAACGAGGTGCCACCCGATGTCAACCCCCTCCGCACACAACGACGACCTCGCCGACGGCGGGACCGACCCGGTCTCGTCGCTGCGCGCACAGCTCGACGACCACGCGCTCACCACGCCGTTCCAGATGGTCGGTTTCTGGATGGCGGTCGCGCTGCCGTTCCTGCACGTGCCGCTGCTCGCGTCCGGCCTGTCGACCCCCTCCGAGACCACGACGTTCCTCGCCCTGCTCGGGCTGAACCTCGTGGGACTGGTCGTCGGGCACTCGTACAACCGCGACTGAAGCGACGGCCGCGCACCCGCCACGGCCACCAGGTCCCCGCCGTGCGGCGTCGGTCCCCGCGTCGCACGCCGTCCCCACCTCGTACACCGTCCCCGCCGGCCGTTCTCACGCCGCCTCGATCATCTCCTGCAGCGCCGCCTCGTCGACCTCGAACTTGAACTTCGGCGTCCCGTCGACCAGCACGTACGGCACCCGGTCCCCGTAGCGCTCGCGGAGGTCGTCGTCCGCGTCCACGTCGACAACGTCCACGTCGACGGGCCGCGCCGCGTCGTCGCTCGCCCGGCGCACCGCCGCTATCGCGTCGTCACAGAGGTGACAGTCCTCCCGCGTGTACACCGTGACCGTCGTCGGCTCGTCCATGCGTCGGGGTTCGGAGCCGCCGCCCTTACCGTCGTCGGGTCGTGGCGATCGGGTCAACCGTTTTATCGCTTCGAGGTGACGTGGAACCATGACCGGTTGGTCGCGGTGGTCCGGAGCGAGGCGGTTCGCCGAACGCGGGTCGAGTCGGGGTGACTGTCGGTGACCGCCTCGGGGGTCGAGACCGAACTGATCCACCTGTTGAGCGTGTTCCTCATCGCGGGCGCCGTCGGCGTTGTCGTCACCAAGTTCGTCCGCATTCCGTACACCATCGCGCTGCTCATCGCCGGGTTCGTCGCCTCGATAGCGGGCGTCTCGGTGGGGATCGAACTCACCCACGACATCATCCTCCTCGTCCTGTTGCCGCCGCTGCTGTTCGAGGGGGCGGCGACGACCGACCTGGCCTCCTTCCGCGAGAACTTCCCGGTGATCGCCACGCTCGCCATCGCCGGCCTCGTGCTGTCGATCCTGTTCGTCGGCGTCGCCGTCCGCTACGTGCTCGGGTTCCCGCTGCTCGTCGCGTTGCTGTTCGCCGCTATCATCCTCCCGACCGACCCCGTCTCCGTGCTCGCGCTGTTCGAGGAGATGGGCGCGCCCGAGCGGCTGACGGTGCTGGTCGAGGGGGAAAGCCTGCTCAACGACGGCGTCGGCGTCGTGATATTCACCGCTTTGCTCTCCTTCGTCATGTCGGACGTCGACCCAGCGGCGCTCGCGACGCCCGCGCGGCTCGGCCGGCTCCTCGGCGACATCGCCGTCGCGAGCGTCGGGGGTGCCGTCGTCGGCGGGCTCGCCGGCTACGCCGTCTACCGGGTGATGGTCGGGCTGGACGAGCACATGACCGAGATCGTCCTCACCGTCATCCTCGTGTACGGGAGCTTCCTCCTCGCCGAACACTACCTCGGGGTCAGCGGCGTCATCGCCACCGTCGTCGCCGGGCTGTTCATCGGCAACCGCGGCCGCGAGTACGCCATGAGCGCCCAGACGAAAGTGTCCGTGTTCAACACGTGGGCGACGGCGGCGTTCATCGTGAACACGTTCATCTTCATCGTGATCGGGACCCAGACGCCGCTCGTTCAGATCGCCCGCCACGCGAACCTGCTGGTCCCGGCGCTCCTGATCGTCCTCGTCGGCCGCGCCGTCGTCGTCTACCCGCTCACCGAACTCGTCAACCGGACGGTGCTGACCCAGCCCGTCTCCCGGGAGTACCAGCACGTCATCGTCTGGAGCGGCCTGCACGCCTCGATCCCCATCGCGCTGGTGCTCGGGCTCCCGCCGGGCACGCCGTTGCGCGAGGAGATGCGCGTGATGGTGTTCGGCATCGCCGGGTTCGGGCTGGTCGTCC
Organism: Halostella litorea; assembly: GCF_004785955.1. Lineage (NCBI taxonomy): Archaea > Methanobacteriati > Methanobacteriota > Halobacteria > Halobacteriales > Natronoarchaeaceae > Halostella > Halostella litorea. The sequence goes on from NZ_SJER01000006.1 coordinate 56,511, forward strand.
AGGGGCTGACGATCGGGCGGCTGGTCGAGCACCTCGGCATCGCGACGACGAGCGACGAGGAGCGGCTCTACCAGTTGCTGATCGGACGCGCCCGGGCGGTCGACGCGGTGCTGGAGGAGGCGCGGGCGCTCCACGAGGACAACCGCATCCCCGACGAGGTGTACGAGAAGTTCGCGGTCGAGTACCGGTCGGAGAAGGAGCAACTGGACGCCACCATCGCCGAACTGCTCGACGAGCACCCGGAGATCCGCGACCGGGAGCGCACCGTCGCGGAGCGGCACCTGCTCAAACACGAGCGGAGCGCCGTGAAGACGGCCGAACTCGACGGCCTGCTGTCCTCGGACGTGGCGGCGGAGCTCATGGAGGAGGTCAACCTCAAGCTCGACCGGCTCGACCGCGGCGAGTCGACGGTGGTCGCCTCGCGCAGCGAGGAGGGGTACGACGAGTTCTGGCGCGCGGAGGCCCGCGACCACGACGTGCTCGCCGACGAGAGCCGAGGCCCGTCGTAACGGCGCTCGGATAGTTTCATTACCGCCGAGCGTATCCACCGCGACCATGGAGAGCATCGACGTGACCGACGAGCAGTACGACCGACTCGACGCGATCCGGGAGTCGCTGGCCGACGACGTGCCGTACGGCCACGTTCGCGCCCGGGACGCCGTCCAGTACCTCCTCGACGAACACGACGGCGATCCGGACGTGACGGCCGCGGAGACGGACGGCGCGACGGGGTCCGACGGCGGAGACGCCGACGACGGCGCGGACGACGCTGACGGCGAGGACGCCGACGATGAGGACGGCGAGGCTACGGACGATGACCCGGCCGATGAGGGAGACGACGAACCGGCGGCCGATGACGACGCCGACGACGACGGCTCCGACGACGCCGATGGGAGCGACGGCGACGACAGGCTCTCGGCGATGATGAACCTGCTCGACACCCACGACGACAAGTGGGAGCAGGCCGACTCCGAGGAGACCCGGTACGTGGTCGACCTGCCCGACGGGGGCACCGAGGAGGTCCAGACCAAAGACGACGTGAAGGCGATCCTGTTCAAGAACTACTGATGGGCCTGCTCGCACGGATCGCCGCGGCCCTGCGGTCCGCGTTCGGCCGCTCCGGCGGCGACCCGGCCGACGAGGGCGACGCCGCCGGGAATGCGGACGCCGCCGACCGGTCACCCGACGGTGCCGACGACCGACCCGAGGACGGCGACGCGGCCGCCGGGCCGGCGACGACCGACTGCTCGGTCTGTGGAACGACGTTCGAGGCCGACGCCGAGGCCTGCCCGCTCTGTGGCACCGCGCCGGGGAGCGACGCGGCGGCCGCCGACCCGGAACCGGCGTCCGAGACGACCGACGGGGCGGCGACCGACGACGCTGCCGACCGGCTCCGGGACCTCCGCGACGAGTGACGTGCCACGCGGTACCGTTTTGCACGATCGTCCCGAACGATCGGGCATGGACAGCAGAGCGTACGGGTTCGAGGGGGCGACGCCCGACGTCCACGACGGCGCGCGGGTCAGCCGAGAGGCGACGCTGGTGGGTGACGTGCGGGTCGGGGCGGACGCGAGCGTCTGGCCGGGCGCGGTGCTGCGTGGCGACGTGGCGCCGGTCCGGGTCGGCCGGGAGGCCCACGTCGGCGACACGGCGGTGCTCCACGCGAGCGCGGCCGGCGAGCGCGCGATGATCGGGCACGGCGCCGTGCTGAACGACGCCGTCGTCGCGGACGGCGCGCTCCTCGGGTTCAACGCGACGGTCAACTCGGAGGTGCGCGTCGGCGAGGCGAGCATCGTCGCCTCGGGGACGACGGTGCCCGAGGGGTACGACATCCCGGCCGAGTCGTTCGTTCGCGGTGTCCCCGCCACGGTGACGCCGCTGTCCGAGACGACGATCGACCCGGCGGAGATATTCGACGCCCACTCCTCGGGGGCGTACACGGACCTGGCCGCGCGCCACGACGACCTCTTCGGGTAGCCCACCCCCCGGAACCTTGGTGCTCCGCCGTGAACGGTGGCGCATGTCTGGTCCGAAGGCCGGCGGCGACGCCGGACGCGGCTGGCTCCGCCGGGCGTTCGTCACGGGAACCGCGATCACGGTCCCGACGATCATCACGCTCGTCCTGCTCGGAACGGTGCTGGACTTCGTCTCCCGGACCATCTCCCCGGTCGTGGCGGCCGTCGAGTTCGTCCCCGGAACCGACAACCTCCCCGAGGTCGTCCTCGAACTGGTCACGGTCGCGGTCCTGCTCGGGGTCGTGTTGGTCGTCGGCGTCGCCGCCGAGCGCCGCAGCGGGAACTCGGCGGGCCTCACCCGCGAGTTCGACGAGTTCGTCGCCGCGATCCCGGGCGTCGGCACCGTCTACACCAGCGTCCGCAAGATGAGCGACGTGCTTCTGGAGAGCGACACGGAGAGCTTTCAGGACGTGAAACTCGTCGAGTTCCCCCACGACGAGACGTACATGCTCTGCTTTCTGACCGCCCACCCGCCGGACGCGGTCCGCGAGACGGTCGGCGAGTCGGAGATGGAGACGCTGTTCCTCCCGCTCGCGCCGAACCCGGTGATGGGCGGGTTCCTGATCAACGTGCCGTCCGACCGGGTCCACGACGTCGACATGACCGTCGAGGAGGGCGTCCGGGCCATCGTCACGAGCGGCGTCGCGGTCGGCGAGGAGGTCGACGACATCTCGCCCGACGGGTTCGACGGCGTCTCCCCGACGGCCTTTGGCGAGGCGATCATCGACAAAGTCCCCGGCACACACGCCGGCGACGACGACCCGAAGCAGTAGCTCACAGCGTCTTCCCCCCGTGTCCACTAATGCGGGCGGGACACAGCGAGCGCAACCCCTCTCAGTCCAGCCCCTCGTACGCCGCGATCGACTCGCGGACCCGGTCGGCGATGGGCCGGGTCTCCTTGGTCGCCGGGTCGACGGTCACCTGCACGGTTTCGGCCGTCGCCGCCACGTCGCCGTCGGCCCGCACCTCGTACTCCATCGGGAGGCTCGACTCGCCGATCCCGGGGACGCCGACCGCGACCGTCAGGTCGTCCTCGACGGTGATCGGCTGCCGGTAGTCGATCTCCACGTGGGCGAGCACGGAGTCGATGTCGGAGAGCGGCACGTCGAGCACCTCCGAGAAGTAGTCGACCCGCGCCTCCTCCAGGTAGGTCGCGTACACCGCGTTGTTCACGTGCCCCATGAAGTCGATGTCACGGACTCGGACGTTCAGCGTCGTCGTGAAGGAGAACTCGTCCATCGGCTTCCGGTACCGGGTCGGGGTAGTTCGGTCTGTCGGAACTACCCGGCCCACTCGCCGCCGATGTCGCTGCTGACGCGGTCGCGCCACAGTTCGAAACTCGTCTCGCAGTCGTCGCTCGTCCGCAGGTGGTCGATGAAGCCCGCCCCCGGGTCCGCGAGGTCGCCGTCGCAGAACGGGCAGGTGTTCGGGTCGCTCCAGGTCGGTTCGCTCGGCGCGTGCTGGCTCCGTGACATCCTTGTCCGATCCCACCACGGCCGCCGTCATAAAGGTTGGACTAATACGTATTACGTAGATATAATGAGGTTAAATGTCACTTGATTCCCGAACCGGACGAACGGGCACGTTTCGCGGTCGAACCGATCGCCCGTTCGGCGGCCGGAGTAGCCGGGATCGAAAGCACCTATCCGTTCCCGCCCGAAGCCCCCGACATGTCAACGGTGAATCCCCGGCAGCGAGTACGGGAACGTCCCCTCGCCGCGACGGCGGTCCTCTCGGCGGTCGGTTACGCGCTCGTCGTCGCCGCGTTCTCCGGCGTCGTCCCGATCTTCCCGGACATCGGGCGGGAGACGGTCGACCTGTTCTCCCACGCCATCGCGGCCGTCAACACCCTGGCGACGGTGTCGCTCGCGCTCGGCTGGTACTGGATCCGGAAAGGCGAGGTGCGAAAGCACCGCGCGGCGATGCTGACCGCGTTCGCGCTCATCCTCGTGTTCCTGCTCATGTACCTCCCGAAGGTGGGCGGCGGCGGCGAGAAGCACTTCGTCGGCCCGGAACTGGTCCGGATCGGCTACCTCATCATGCTCGCGATCCACATCGTGCTGTCGGTGGTGGCCGTCCCGGTCGTCCTGTACGCCGTCGTGCTCGGGCTCACACACACGCCCGCCGAACTCCGGAACACGGCCCACGCCCGCGTCGGCCGCATCGCCGCGGGGTCGTGGATCCTCAGCCTCACGCTCGGCGTCGTCACGTACGTGATGCTCAACCACCTCTACGACTCGACGTTCGTCCCGGCCTGACGGTCGTGTGCGCCCGCGGCACGTCCGCGGTACTCGTTTTATCGCCCCGTGCGTGTGTTCCCATGATGACCGCCTCCGACTCCGTCGCCGACCTCGCACCGAGCGCCAAACTCGTGTACAAGGTGCTGGAACACAACGGCCAGCTGACCCAACAGCAGATCGCCGAGGAGTCGCTGCTCCCCGCCCGGACGGTCCGGCACGCGCTGACGGAACTGGAGTCGGCCGACGTCGTCGAGGAGCGGATCCACTTCCAGGACGCCCGCCAGCGCCTCTACAACCTGCAGTAACCCGCCGCCGTCCCGCCTCAGCCGAGCGCCTTCACCGTCACTTCCTCGCCGTTCCCCTCCGCTCCGAGTTCGACGGTGTCGACGACCGACGACCGCACCGCCGCCCGCCACTCCTCGACGGCCTCGACGTGGCGCTCCCGGTGTCGCTCCGTCGTGTACTCGACGTCGTCCGCCGCCCGGAGTTCGTCCTCGGTCGTCGCCGGGTCCGGGTAGGTCGGTACGGGTTCGACCAGGTCCTCGGGGTCGAGGTGGAGCGGTTCCCCGCCGACGAACTCGCCGGTCCCGGCCTCGTGCAACCGGGCGCGCATCCGCCCGCTGAACGGTGGCGTCACTCTGAGGACGGTTCGCCCGGGGCTCCGGAGGTTCGACTCCAGCGCCGTCACCACGTCCTCGCGCGTCACGGCGACCGAACGGATCGCGGCCGGGTCGTCCGACGACATGCGATCGCGTCCGCGCCGCGACGTGTTCAGCGTCACGGTCGGCGGGACTAACGCGTTCCGACCGCGGCCGGTCGCCGAAGGGGTTTCCCGTGCCACACCCTCCACACCGCCCGCACCGTCCGGGCCGTTCATACGGTGTACACTTTCTACACAGTGTGGAATGTGTGGGCGGTGTCGCGTTCACGCCGTTTCGGGTTTCGTGGGAACCCGACCGACATCGACCGCGATCGGTCCGAGTCGAACGTGGATATGTCCGGCCCTCTCGCCGAGTGAAGATCACACATTGTACAATGTGTAGAATTTCCATTTTATGGGCTGTTGTTAGCGTTACTTGGGGCATCACGAATTGGAGTGCGAACTGTGGACGGTGTAGAAATTCTACAATGTGTAAACATTCTATACATCCTCGACAGTTTGAAATACTCGGAATGTGAGGAAATTACGCGTGAACGCGAACGGCCCACACCGTCTACACATTGTAGATGGTCCGAACTCTCTGGAATGTGTGAGAAGTGTCGACGGTCCGGAGTTCGCGGACGGCGTGGCGCGCGTTCGCGGAGGTGGACACCCATGGTAGACACGAACGCCGTGAGCGTCGCACTGCAGAAGGGCGGCGTCGGCAAGACGACGATAGCGATCAACCTGGCCGAACGGCTCGCCGCGCGCGGGCACGAGGTGTTGCTGGTCGACCTGGACCAGCAGGGCAACGCCACGGAGGGGGTCGGGCTGGCCGACGCCTACGAGGCCGAGACGCACCTCGGGCACCTGCTGGACGACGACGACCCGACGACGCTGGCCGACGTGGTCCGGGATGCGGGGCCGTTCGACCTCGTCCCGGCGAACGCCGACCTCGACGAGGTCGAGAACACGATCCGAAGCAACACGTTCGGCGCGCTGTGGATCCGCAACGAGGTGGTCGAACCCGCCGTCGACGGGGACTACGACTACGTCGTCGTCGACTCGCCCCCGGACATGGGGCCGCTGTCGGACGCGTCGCTGATCGCCACCCAGAACGTCGTCGTGCCGATGCGCATGAGCGAGCAAAGCGCCAGCGGCTTCGAGCGGATGTACGCCCAGCAGGTCGCGCCGATCCGCAAGGAGATGGAACTGGACGTCCTCGCGATCGTGCCGAACGCGCTGGAGGGCGACAACGAGGAGAAGCGCATCATCGGCGACCTGGAGGACTCGCAGTTCGGCGACCTGCTCCCCGAGTTCGCGCGGTCGGACCACTTCGACGACCCGGACTCGCCGGGCCCGGGCATCCGCAAGCGCGTCGCGCTGAAGCGCGCCTGGCGCGACGGCGAACCGCTCGCCGCGTACGACCCGGACAGCGACATGCTGCCGCGGCTGGACCAACTCGCCGCCGTCGTCGAGGAAGGGACGACCGATGCCTGACGAGAACCGCTTCGCGGGGATCGGCGAGGCCGTCGAGGGCGACGACCCGGCGGCGGACGAGGCGACCCCGACGGAGGCGGACGACGACCCCGTTGACGAGGGCGGCGACGCGCCCGCCGACGACTCGGACGGGGACTCCGGCGACGCCGGCCCGGACGAAGGCGGGCCGCCCGACACGACGCCGGCGTTCGCGTTCGACGACACCGTCCAGAAATCCGTGTACGTCCGCCCGGAGACGTTCGAGGAACTGGAGGACGCCGAGGCGCTGGTCGACGCGCAACTCCGGACCGACCACGACCTCCGGGACCTGACCCGCAGGGAGTTCTTCGACGCCGTGTTCCGGGAGGCCGCCGAGGACACCGACGCCCTCGTCGAGCGCGTCCGCCGGATGCGCGAGAAGTAGCTACTCGGTCAGCCGCCGGTACTGCTCGTCGGTGAGGTCGATCCCCGTGGCGGCGACGTTCTCCTCCAGGTGGCCGACGCTCGACGTGCCGGGGATGGGGAGGATCACCGGCGAGTGGTCGAGCAGCCACGCCAGCGCGACCTGCTGGGGCGTGGCGTCGTGGGCGTCCGCGACCGCCTCGACCGCCTCAGCCCGCTCGCCGAGGTCGCCCGCGCCCAGCGGGAACCACGGAATGAAGCCGATGCCGTCGGCCTCGCAGGCCTCCAGCACCGCCTCGTCTTCGCGGTTCCCGACGTTGTACTCGTTTTGCACCGTGGCGACGTCGACCATCTCCTGTGCCTGGTCCAACTGTTCGACGCTCACGTTGCTGAGGCCGACGTGGCGGACCAGCCCCTCGTCCTGCAACTCCGCGAGCGCGGTCACGGAGTCCTCGAACGGCGTGTCCGGGTCGGGCCGGTGGAGCTGATAGAGGTCGATCTCGTCGGTCCGCAGCCGGTCGAGGCTACAGAGCACGGCGTTGCGGAGGTAGTCCGGGTCGCCGTGCGGGAGCCAGTCGCCGTCGGCGTTCCGGAGCAGGCCGCCCTTCGTCGCGACGAACACGTCGTCGCTGTCGCCGAGTGTCTCCCCGATCAGCCGCTCGCTGACGCCGGGGCCGTACGAGTCCGCGGTGTCGACCATGTCGACGCCGAGGTCGACCGCCCGCTCCAGTACCTCGCGGGCCTCGGCCTCGTCTGCGGGCGGGCCGATGATGTCCTCGCCGGTCAGGCGCATCGCGCCGTAGCCGAGGCGGTGTACCGCGTCCTCGCCGCCGATCTCGAACGTGTCGCTCTCGTTGTCGACCATGCCGATCGGATCGGCTCGGACGCGGAAATGGCTAGGACTAGCGGCAGCCGTCGCTGGCAACGGTCGGCCGGTCACCCCCGTGTTCGACGTTACTCGTGCTTACTGAGATAAGCACACGTATCTTCGAATTCGCCTATCCCCGGATAGAGAGCCGCTACCCACGCTTATCGAGTGTCTGGCAGGATATAAATCTTATTACGGTATATCGAAACCCGGTCAGGTCGGGCGGGCGTAGCTTTCGCCGCCCGGGCGAGGCGAACCCGGCGTTGCGTGCACGGGGTCGGTCAGTCGTCCGCGCTGGGTTCCTCGGTGCTGCTCGTCACGTACGTGGTCGGGGCGTCGAGCAGGAACTCGTCGAGGAAGGCGGTCACGACGACGGCGCTCTGGACCGCGGCATATATCGGGAGCGTCAGCGCCGCGAGGTACTCGCGGGGTGCGTGTGACCGGCCGGCAACGCGGTCGACGCCGAACACGAGCGCCGCGGTGACCGGCACCGCGACGGCGGGCGACAGCCGCAGGGCGGCGGCGACCGGCCGCTGTGACGGCGGCGGGGCCGCGACCAGCACCGCCGGCAACGAGAGGGCAAGCAGCGGCGCGAGCAGCGCGTAGCCGAACGTGAACGCGGCGTCGAGTTTCGCGACCGGCGACACCCACGGGGAGCGCAGCAAGGCGACCGCGTGCCGCCGGGCGACCTGGAACACGCCCCGCGCCCAGCGTTTGCGCTGGGCGAGCAGCGCGCCGAGCGACGCCGGGTTCCGCTCGTACGTCACGACGCCGGGGTCGACGCGCACGCCGAACCCCGCCTCGTGGACGCGACACGCCATCTCGATGTCCTCGGTCAGCACCGACTCGTCGAACGAGCCGACGTCGTCGAGCAGGTCGGCGCGGAAGACGACCTGCCCGCCGGTGAAGAGGGTGAGCCCGCCGGCCACCTCGCGGGCGTAGAACTCCGCGCGTTCGAGGAGGTGGCGCTCGACCGTCGCGTGGAGGGCGACGAGGGAGTCGCCGGGGTTGGTGCCGTAACAGCGCCCCTTCACGCAGCGGACGTCGTCGTCCCGGAACCACCGCACTGCGCGGCGGAGGAACCGCTCGTCGGGGCGCTGGTTCGCGTCGATGCTGGCGATCACGTCGCCGCTCGCCCGGGCGACCGCGTCGTTGACGGCGGCCGCCTTCCCCGCGGGGGAGCCGTCCCGGCGGACGGCGGTGACGCGGTCGTCCTCGCGGGCCGCCGCCTCGGCGACCGCAGCGGTCCCGTCGGTCGACGCCGACTCGTAGCAGACGACGACCTCGAACGAGGGGTAGTCGAGCGCGCGGCACGCCGCGAGCGTCGCCCCGAGCACGTCGGCCTCGTTGTACGCCACGACGACGACGCTGACGCTCGGCCACTTGGCCGGTGGCGGCGGCGGGGACGGCGACCGGAGGGCGAGCAGTCCGTCCCCGACGATGCGCGCGGCGGCCCCGGCGGCCAGCGCCGTCCAGGCGACGGTCAGCGCGGCGGCGACCGGGGGGAGCCGGACCGCCGCGACGGCCAGCGCCGCGGCCGCGCCGCCCGCGACCACGGCGTACGTCGCCGTCGGTCCCGAGTCGGCCGCCGACGGCGTCTCCACGTCCATACGTCCGCGACGACGCCGCTGCGGAAAACCGTGGGGTCGACCGGATCCGGTCGGGGGAGGGTCCGCGTCGTTCGGTCCCCGGGCGGGGCGACCGGGAACTGGGGGGTTATCCCTGCGAGACGGGGGAGGCCGAGGGCTCGGAGGCGGCCGCCTCCGCGCCGCCGGCGACGACGACGCGGCCGTCGTGGTGGACGGTCACGTCACAGCCCGCAAGCGAGAAGCCGATCTGCCCCTCGAAGCTCTCGGCGTCGAGGATCCGCTGTAGCGCGTCCGGGTCGACGCTGTCGTACAGCGGGGCGTCGAGGTCGAGCGGGTCGACGCCCTTCGCCTCGGCGACGGCCCAGACGACGGTCTCGGTGATCGATTCGTTTCGCACACTGCGTTCGACGGAAGCCGACGGGTACACGCTCATCAGTACTCCCCGTTACGCGGCCGCCGGCTTGTGTCACGTGGCTACAGACATACCGTGGCTCGCGAGCAGGGGGCTATATGTATACCCATCACGGCGGAAAAACGGGGTCGGGCGACGGGCTGCCGGGCCGTGCGTCGCCGGCCGCGTTCAGACGCTGGCGATCGGCGACTCCCCGCAGGCGATACAGACGTACTCGTCGCCCGTCGTCTCGACGACGGGTGCGTTACACTTGACACACTTCATGCGCGCGCTCCGCGCCGCGCGTGGGTAGCGTCCCATGGTCGGTCTGTCACTCCCGAGAGGGTAAAGCAACCCGACCGTTGCCGGCGGTTCGCGGTCGTTGCGTTCGATAGGCGGCCCCTTCGGAACGGGCGCGCCGACGCCACTTGGCGCGTGCCGGGGACAAGCCCCTCCTACGCGGCGGTGAAGCCGTTCCTACCGCCGCCGTCGAACGGTCCGTGCGAAGTCCGCCCGTGCCGGCCGAAACACGTTAGCACGCCCGCGTTGTGAGCGGCGGCTATGGACGACGCGACACCGCCGACCCTCACCGACGACGACGTCGAAGTCCTGCGGGCGCTGGCCGACGGGGCCGCGGAGCCGCCGGCGGTCGCCGAGGCCGCCGGCGTCGGGGACGCGACCGCACGGCTCGACGCGCTGGCCGACGCCGGACTCGTCCGGGCGGCGGCCGACGGCTATCGGCTCACCGACAGCGGGGAGCGGCTGCTCGCGTCCCCGGGCGACGGCTCCGCGGACGCGAGCATGGACGCGCCGCCGGCGGTCGAGGCGGCGCTCGACGACATGGACCTGCGGCCGGACCAGGCCGACGCCGTGGCGAACGCGTACGCGTTCCTCCGCCACTGGGGCGATGCGAGCCGCGTCGAGGTCGTCGACGCCGTGTTCAGCGAGCACCCGCTCGGCTACGCCGACGCGGACGACTGGTGGGACGGGGCGGTCCGGGACGCGCTCGCCGCGCTCCCCGGGATCGAGCGGGACGGCGACGACTGGACGCACGCTGGCGGGGGCGCGGTCGACGAGTCGGGCGACGGCCGGCGGCCGTCGGCGTCGGCCGGCGGACCGCCGTTCGGCAGCGTCAAGCACGCCCTGGAGGCCCTCGACGTCGACGACCGCCAGCGGGCGGCCGTCACCGCGGCGTTCGAACTGCTCCGGTCGCGGGGCGGCGCGACGACGCAGGACCTGCAGGAGCGCGCCCACGACGCGGTGACCGTCGAGGCGTCGGCCGGCACCTGGTGGCGCGACGGCGTCGCGCCGGTGCTCGAACGGCTCCCCGGCGTCGAGCGCGGCGAGGACGGGCGCTGGCGGTACGTCGGCGACCGGGTCGACTAGCGTCGTTCCCGTCGCTCGTGCGTCCCGCGCGGTCACTCCGGCGGCCGCCCGGTCGACTCGTCGTCCAGGTCCGACAGCGCGCGCTCGTCGTTGTACTCCTCGGGGCCCGCCGCCTCGCCGGTCAGTTCGTTGAAGATCGCCTCGCGGGCCTCGTCGGCCGAGCCGAAGCGCTCGTCGACGAGTCGGTCGAGGGCGTCGCCGACGGTCTCGGTCTCGTTGGCGAGGTCCACCTCGCGGTCGCCGTACTCCGCGGCGAGTTCCTCGCTCGTCGCGGGGTACTTGTGCTCGTCGAGGAACGCCGCACCCTCGTCGGCCGACATCCGCTCGACGCTTTTGGCCCGCTCGCGGCGGCGCTTCCCCGCGCGCTCGCTCACGTCCTCCGCGTCCGGCTGGTCGTCGGGCATGGGCGGACGTACCGCCGTGAGGCAGAAAAGCCTGGGTTCCGGTTGGTTGCCAACTACTCCGGGCGATGCGGGGCCGCCCGGTATCACTGGCGTGACAATGCCTAACATACTTCCCCCTCTCTCCCCTACGCCACGGCACCCCTGGGTGGGGACAATGAGTGATTCCGAGGAGCAATCCGTGGAGCGACGGGCGGCGGGTCGAGGCGCACAGACGGAGGGCGGGAGCCGGCTGGGGAACCGGTTTAACTCCCGGCTTCGCGAGGCGTTCGGCGCGTCCCCGTTCATCCTCACGAAGTTCGACAAGTTCATGAACTGGGTGCGGGGGTCGTCGATGTTCATGCTGCAGTTCGGCATCGCCTGCTGCAGCCTGGAGATGATGCACTCCTACTCGACGAAACACGACCTGGACCGGTTCGGGTCGGGCGTCCCGCGCGCCTCGCCGCGCCAGGCCGACGTAATCATCGTGCCGGGCACTATCGTCTCGAAGTTCGCGCCGCGGATGAAACGCGTCTACGACCAGATGCCCGAGCCGAAGTTCGTCGTCGGCATGGGCAACTGCACCGCGTCCGGCGGCCCGTTCCAGAAGGGGTACAACGTCGTGAAGGGGGCCGAGGAGGTCATTCCGGTGGACATCCAGATACCGGGCTGTCCGCCCCGTCCCTCGGCGCTGATCTACGGCATCGCCAAACTGCAGGAGCGGATCGCCAACGGCGAGTCGAGCCCGGTCGTGGTGAAGCCGTACGAACTGGAGCGGTTCGGCGACCTGGAGCGCGACGAGGTCGTCGACGAACTGGCAAAGGAGATAGACGAGGAGACGCTGGTCATGCGGTACAACTGGGTGGATTCGCCGTGAGCACGCCGGAGGAGTCCGAACGGGGGGCGGCGCGGCCCGCGGAGCAGGGCGTCGACTACGACGCGCTCGCCGACCTGCTCGGCGACCGCGTGATCGGCCGGGAGACACACAGCAACGCCGAGGCGTTCGAGATCCGGCCGGACGCGGTCCAGGACGTGCTCGAACTGCTCCGGCGCGAGGCGGGGTTCGACCACCTCTCCTGTCTCACCGCCCAGGAGTACGAGGACCGCTACGAGTCGATCTACCACCTGCGGAAGTACGACGACCCGACCCAGGAGGTGGGGGTCGTCGTGCCGACGCCGCGGGACGAACCGGTCAGCGAGTCGGCCGAGCCGGTGTTCCGCACCGCGGACTGGCACGAGCGGGAGGCGTACGACCTCGTCGGCATCGAGTACGAGGACCACCCCGACCTGCGGCGCATCCTGCTGCCCGAGACGTGGACCGGGCACCCGCTCTCGCGGGACTACGACCAGGACCAGCCGCAGGTGGTCACGCTGGAGGCACATCGGAACCCGCTGTCCGAGGACCACCGGGACGCCGAGTCCGATACGATGATGCTGAACATCGGGCCGCACCACCCCGCAACGCACGGCGTCCTCCACCTCGAAACCGTCCTCGACGGCGAGCAGGTACTCGACGTGGAGCCGGACGTCGGCTACCTCCACCGCTGCGAGGAGCAGATGGCCCAGCACGGCACCTACCGCCACGAGATCATGCCGTACCCCGACCGCTGGGACTACTCCTCGCACTACCCGAACGAGCACGCGTACGCGCGGGCGATCGAGGACCTGGCCGACCTGGAGGTGCCGGAGTACGCGCAGGTGCTGCGGACGATGACCTCGGAGCTCGGCCGGATCCTCGGCCACATGCTCGCGGTCGGCACGTTCTGTCTCGACATCTACGGCGACTTCACGGCCATCTTCATGTACTCGATGACCGAGCGCGACCGCGTGTTCGACGTCTGCGAGGACCTCTCCGGCGCGCGGATGATGCCGAACTACTTCCGGGTCGGCGGCGTCGCGTGGGACCTGCCCGAGCCGCGCGGGGAGTGGCTGGAGAAGGTCCGGGGGTACCTCGACGGCCTGCCGGGCCGGCTGGAGGAACTCCACGACCTCATCTCCGGCAACGAGATACTCCAGGAGCGGACGGTCGACGTCGGCGTCATCGAGCCCGAGGTGGCGAAGGAGTACGGCTGTACCGGGCCGGTCTTGCGGGCGTCGGGCGTCGACTACGACATCCGGCGGGACGACCCGTACAGCTACTACCCGGAGCTCGACTGGAACGTCGTCACGCGGGACGGGAAGGACAACTACGCGCGGACGCTGGTCCGGCTGGAGGAGATAGAGGAGTCGGCCCGGATCATCGACCAGTGTGTCGACCTGCTCGAAAACTGGCCCGAGGACGAGCGCACGATCCAGAGCAACGTCCCGCGGACGCTCCGCCCGCCGGCCGGGACGGAGACGTATAGGACCGTCGAGGCGGCGAAGGGCGAACTCGGCATCTACATGCGGAGCGACGGCACCGACGAACCGGCGCGGTTCAAGATCCGCAGCCCGGACTACCACAACCTCCACGCGCTCCCGGAGATGGCCGAGGGCGAGTACGTCGCCGACCTGGTCGCGGCGCTCGGGAGCCTCGACATCGTCCTCGGGAGCGTCGACCGCTGAGGCCGTCGCTGGCCGGCCTGTCGGCGGCGAAAAGAAGCGGACACGGTCCAGGCGTCCGGTTAGTCGGGTCGGCTGCGGTTCCGCTGCCGGCGGGTCACCACTGCTGGGGCTGTTGCGTGCCGCCCTGTCCCGGCTGCTGGAACTGCTGACCGGTCGGGGGCTGTTGCTGGTACTGCTTGCCCCCCTGTGGCTGTTGCATCCCGCCCATCTGGCCCTGCTGACCTATCTGGCCGCCCCCCGCGGCCGGCGCGGGCCGTTGGCCCTGCTGGAACTGCTCCTGTGCCTGGTGGAGTTGCTGCTGGACCTGCTGGATGAGCTGGGGTTCGCCGAACGACTCGAGGAGCCGGTACGTGCTGTCTATCGCCCGGTCCACCACCGCCGCCGTCTCCTGACAGTGCGGGTTCCCGTGGCGCCGGATCTCCTGGAGGCCGTCCTCGGCGACGGAGGCGAACAGCATCGCCGCTTCCAGCCCGTACACGGAGTCGCGGGCGATCAGCCTGGCGTTCAGGTCGGCGAGGTCGCCGATGTCCTGACAGACGCGGATGCAGGTCGCCATCCCCGGCCCCTGCTCTATCATCTGATCCACGCACCACTCCGTGACGTCCGTGACCTCCTCGAAGTCCTCGAGCGCGGTGCGGAGTTCGCCCGTCAGGTCGCTCTCGAAGTTCCGGCCGGTCTGCTGGAGCAGGTCGACCTGGTGGCCCTGCGTCCCCCCGCCTCGGTTCATCTGCTGTGTGCCCTGTGCGCCCGTCCGTGGCATCTGTTGTTGCGACATTGGTATCACTCCCGGTGTGGGATGTCGCCGCCGCGGGGCGGCCCCGCGAGGCGGCCCGAGCTACGCCGGTGTCGAGGATAAACCGGCGCGGTCGTTTCCACGGTTCCCGGCCGGTAACCGTAAGTTTCCGCCGTACGCCGCCGACCGCGGCCGATCCGCGGGGGGCGACGCCCGCGGCCCCCGACCGTTTCCCGCCGCCAAAGCGCGCCTTACCCGGGCCGCCGTCACCCGTCCCCCGCGAGGGCGGCGCGGAGGTCCGCCGTGATCGTCGACACCTTGCTCCGGTCGTACAGCGCCGCCGCGGGGTGGAAGGTCGGCCGGACCGTCCGGCCGTCGCGGTCGAACGCCCGTCCCCGGAGGTCGGTGATCGTCTCGTCCGTATCGAGGATCTCCCGTGCGGCGAAAGACCCCAGCGGGACGACCACGCCGGGGTCGACGCGGTCGATCTCGGCGTCCAGAACCGGTCGCCAGGCGTCGATCTCGTCGACGTGCGGGTCGCGGTTCCCGGGCGGGCGCACCTTCACGAGGTTCGTGACGTAGACGTCGTCCCGGTCGACGCCGACCTCCGCGAGCATCCGGTCCAACTGCTGGCCGGCCTGCCCGACGAACGGCTCCCCCTGTGCCACCTCGTCGCCGCCTGGGGCCTCGCCGACGAGCACGGCGTCGGCGTCGAACGACCCGCCGCCGGGGACGAACCGCTCGCGGTCGAACTGCCCGTCGGGGACGGCCGCGAGCGCGTCGGCGAACGCCTCGTCGAACGACGTCATCCGAACTCGTCCGGCGAGTCCTCGAAGCGCTGCTTGCAGTCCTCGCTGCAGAACTGGTACGTCTCGCCGTCGTGCTCGGCCGTCGCGGGCGCGAACTCCTCGTCCTCGTAATCGGTCTCCGCGGGGTTCCGGACCTCCACGTCCCGTCCGCAGACTGGGCACGTCTCCATGGGCGCGGTTCGACGGCCGCACGGGAGAGTGTTTGGCCGGTCCCGGGACGGGGGTCGTCCGCGGCGCACGCTTGCCGGCTACCGCGTGGGGGCCTCGTCGGCGTCGACGACGGCGACGGCGTACCGGCCGGCCCCCGACGGCACCGCCGCGGTCACCGTCACCGTCCGCTGGTCGTTCCGGCCGAACTCGACGGGCGCGCCGGTCACCGACTTCAGTTCGTCGTCGCCGTCGTGGAACCGCAGGACCGGGACCGCCGCCCGCGGGTCGGCCTCGTTCAGCGCTGTCGCCTCGACGGTCACCTCCTCGTCCCGCAGGGCCGGGGGCACCGTGCCGGGGCCGGCGTCGTGACCGCGGACCGCCGTGTGCAACACGGTCAGGTGGCCGCTGGACCCGCTCAGCGAGTCGCGGTAGATGCCGATCCGGTTCCGGGCGGCCGCGACGCTCCGCGCGGCGTCGCCGTCGAGTCGCTCCTCCAGCCGCAGGAGTTCGTTGTCGATCTCGTTCAGCAGGCTGTCGTGGGTCCCGCGTTCGCGTTCCGGGACCGCCTCCAGGCGTTCGATCACGGCCGCCACGTCGTCGTTCACGTCGCGGCCGGCCGCCCGTCGGGCGCGGCGCAGGTCGTCGCGGATGTCGAGTAGCGGCGGTAGGTCGGCCATGGACGCGGTTCCACGCCGCGCGGCATGGGTCTAGGGGCGGCCGGCGACCGCCGTCGCCGACGGCTGCCGGAAGCTACGCCCCTCCGTCGCCGGCGTCGCCTCGCGGGTCAGTCCGACTCGTCCTCGTCCTCATCGTCGTCGGACTTCGTCTCGACCGCGTCCTCGCGGCGCTCGGTCTGCTCGACGGCGTCGATATCCTGGTCGCCGCCGCCGTACTGGTTCACGTCCTGTTCCTCGGCCTCGTCGTCCCCGTCGCCGCCGTTCGACTCGTCTCCATCGTCGCTCATGGTCCGGCCGGGCTACGACGGCAAGCGGCATAAACGCGGAGCACGGGCCGAGCGCCGTTCGCAGTTCCCCGTCCCGCTAACGTCCCCTTAGCTCGTGGCCGACGACGCACCGAGCGGGGGCACCGCCGCCCGGAAACGGCCCCGCTGCCCCGCCGGCTGACGGTAACGCCGCCTTTCGGGGGTGCCGGGATCGACCCGATCACGGGCCGTGCCGGTCCCACGACCCGGCGACGGCCCGGCTTTATTGCCCTCGGCGACGTCGTTCGTCCATGGTCGAACTCAGCGACCACGTCGTCGGCGAGTTCGGACACCGCGGCGACTCCCTGCTCGTCGACGAGTTCCTCTCGCTCATCGAGCGTCACCACCCCACCGACGGCCCGGGCGTCGACCGGTCGGTCGTCGAGGCGTACGCGGCCACGCTCGACGAACGGGGCGTGAGCCAGCTCGACGGCGACGTGATACTGGAGCGGGTCGAGTCCAAGCGCACGGACAGTGGGACGTGGGTGGACGACGACGCGATTTACGACATCGGCGACGGGCGCGTGAGCACGTTCCCCGCCGCATGGCACGACCGGCTCGGCGGGTCGACCGACGTCGTCGCGTTCGTCGAGTTCCTCACCGACCGGGAGGCGTCGATCGGACAGGGCGGGGCCGGGGCCGGCGTCCCCGAGGAACTCCTGCTCGACGTCGTGGCCGTCGTCGGCGGGCTCGACCGCGAGGACGCGAAGGCGAAACTGGAGGAACTGCGGCGGTCTGGCCCGCTCGCCGAGGACGCCGACCAGCACCCGAACGCCCGGGTCCGGCTGGAGGAGTGACGCGGGAGGGAAGATTTAAGCGAATGAGATACCTTCCGATAAACGATGAGTAGGACCGAGACGGTGACGGTCGACTGTAACTGCAAGGTCGGCCGGGTCGCGGACCGGTACGGGCTGCCGGAGCTACACGAGGAACTCGCCGAGCGGTGGGGCGAGATGAGCCTCCGCGACCTGGAGCAGTACGTCAACGAGCGGCTGCTCGGCGCGGCGATGCGGGACGCGGGGATGGAACTGCTCGACGGCGAGGTCGAGAACTTCTACGACCTGCTGGTCGGCGACGACACCAGCGAGGGCGTCCGCGTCGAGGCCCGGAAGCGCCTCGAACGCGCGGACGTCGACGTCGAGGGCGTCAAGGACGACTTCGTCTCCCACCAGTCGGTGCACACGCACCTCCGGGACTGCCTCGACACGACCTACGAGGACCAGCGCGACGACGAGGACCGGATCGAGTCGGCGGAGGACACCGTGTTCGCGCTCCAGAACCGGACCGCCGCGGTCACCGACGGAACCCTCGCACAGCTCCGGGACGCCGACGCCGTCGCGCTCGGCGAGTTCGACGTGTTCGTCGACGTGAACGTGACGTGTCGCGAGTGCGGGCGCAACCTCGACGTCGCGACGCTTCTGGACCGTGGCGGCTGCGAATGTCAGCAGTAGATTACACCTATAGAGATGTAAGTAGCCGGCGACCGGGCGGCCCGTCGGACAACGCGGGAGAACGGGCTTCGAGTTGAACGGCCGTTGCGGGCTCGGCTCGGCCCCGCAGACAGGAAAAACACGCTGAGAGCGCGGCGAGCGGCGCGGTTCCGGGCGTTGATGAACTGGCGGTCGATTTCCCGTTACGGCCGGACGACGATCTCGCCGTCCGCGTAGATGGTAACGTGGTAGTCGTCGACGACGAGTTCGAGTCGGCCGCTGTCGTCCCGCGGGTTCCCGGTGCGGGGTTCGAACAGCCCGTCGAGCGCGTCCGGGTCGACGTACGAGTCGAGCGGCTCCATCTCCCGCGGGTCGGTGTCGTCGATCTCGGACAGGGCCGACACCACCGTGACGCTCAGGGAGCCCTCCGACGACCAGTCGTGGACGGCGTAGTAGGCGTTCGCTTCGGGGTCGTAGGTGACGCCGTCGTCGGACCGCACGAGTTCCGTCCCGGTCATCTCGACCCCGGTTCCATCGGCCCACTCAACCGCGCGACCAGTGTACGAGTCGACATTACCGACCGGCACGGCATCCGGCTACTAAAGTGTCGGGGCCGTGGCAGAAACGCCCGGTTCGGTCGGTTACCGCTCCAGTTCCGCGGCGCGGTCGAGGAACGGTTCGACGAACGCGTCGCCCTCGTACTCGACGCGGCGCTCCGAGCGGGAGTAGTCCACCACGTCCGCGTCGGCGAGTTTCGGGAGGTGGACCTGCCCGAGCGAGACGGCGACCCGCTCGCGGCGCTCCGCCGGGTCCGCGGCCGGCGCGGACTCCTCGGCGACGAGGGCGTCGGCGAGGTCGGAGAGGGACATCGGGTCGTCCCGGTCGCGCAGGCGGTACAGGGCGCGGCGTCGCCGCTCGACCGACAGGAGGTCGAAGGCCGCGTCGAGCGCCGCCGAGGGGTCGGGGTCGCCGCCGATCGCCGTACCATCGTTTCGGGCCGTACAGTCGTCAACCATCTGGGAACGAACGGCACAGCCACCGGGATAAGTATAGTCACGTTACGGACCGGTACACGGCGTTTACGGGCCCCCGGAACGGCGGTGGGGAGCCGGGAAGCGGCCGCTCACCCCGGTCGGCGTCCGTCTCGGCTGGCGACCGCGTCGGGGACTCCGTCGCGAGCCGTAGCTGTCGGTTACTTAAGTCGGCCGCCGTGGTACGTCGCCGGGATGGTCGGGGACCACGGCCGGGACGGTACCGCCCGGCACCGGCGGTTCGGTGACGCGTACGCCGCGGCGCTGGCGGGCTGTCTCGTCAGTTCGACCCTGACGTTCGCCTACGTCGGCGGCCCGGCGCGCGAACTCAACCCGGTGTTGCGGGCCGTCATCGGCGTCGTCGGGCTCGAGGCGATGGTCCTGCTCCGGGTCGCCGTCGCCGCGGTCGGCTACTGGGCGTACTTCCTCCTCGCTCAGGTGTCCGAGGCGGGGCGGGCGGCCGCGGCGCTCGGGTGGCTGACGGCGCTCGTGTACGTGGGCGACGGCCTCCACGACGTCCGGGTCGCAGTCGCGGCGGGGCCGCCCGAACCGAGCGTGGCCGCCGTCGGGGGGCTGTTGCTGGCGGCCGCTGCCACGGTCGGCGTCGCGTTCCGGCCGCCGTCGGTCGTCTAGGCGGACTATTACAATGCGTACGACGGGCGTTCGATCGGGAACGACGTACAGCCGTATGCAACACACACTGCTCTTCACCCGCCCGCACCGCACCGCGCGGCGCGCGCCGCGACGATGACGACCGTCGTCGCGAACGCGCGGATAGTGACGCCGACCGCCGTCGAGCGCGGGAGCGTCGTCGTCGAGGACGACCGGATCGCCGCCGTCGCCCCCGACGACCCGCCGGCCGACCCGGACCGGCGGGTCGACGCGGAGGGGCGATATCTCCTGCCCGGGCTGGTCGACCTCCACGGCGACGACGTGGAGCGCCACGTCTTCCCGCGCCCCGAGGCGCGCGTCCCGACGGCCGACGCGCTGGCCGCCTGCGACAGGGCGACCCTCGCCGCCGGGATTACGACGAAGTTCCACGCCGTGGCGTTCGAGGAGACGCCGGACGAGAACCGGTCGCTCCACCTCGCGCGGGAACTCCGGGACGGGATCGCCGACGCGGACCTGCTGGGCCGGCACCGCTGTCACGCGCGCTGCGAGGTGAGCGACGGGGACTGCGTCGACGCCGTCGTGCGCGCCGTCGACGCGGGCGACGTGTCGCTCGTCTCGCTGATGAACCACGCGCCGGGCGGGGCGCAGTTCGCCGACGTCGACTCGTTCGAGCGCCGGTACGCGGACGGGAGCGGCGCGGTCGACTGGGACGTCGAGGCGTTCGCCGCCCGGCGCGACTGTAGCGAGGCCGTGCTCCGCGAGCGGGCCAGGCGGGTGATCGCGCACGCGCGGGCGGCCGGCGTCCCGGTGGCGTCCCACGACGACGAGGACCCCGCCGGCGTCGAGCGCATGCACGGGGACGGCGCGGCGATAAGCGAGTTCCCCACGACGGCGGCCGCCGCCGAGCGCGCCGCCGAACTCGGGATGACGACCGCGATGGGCGCGCCGAACCTCGTCCGGGGCGGGAGCCTCTGGGACAACCTCGACGCGGCGACTGCGGCCGCGGCGGGCACGCTCGACGTGCTGTGTAGCGACTACCGGCCGGAGTCGCTGGTCGCCGCGCCGTTCGTCGAGACGGGCGAACCGCTCCCGGAGCGCGTGGCCCGCGCGACGAGCGCGCCGGCGGACACGGTCGGACTCGACGACAGGGGACGTATCGAGCGCGGGAAACTGGCTGACCTCGTCGTTGTCGACCCGTCGCCCCGGCCGACGGTCCGGCGGGTGTTCGTCGGCGGACGGGAAGTGTATCGCATCGGGAGCCGGTGACGGCGGCGAAAGTATCCCCTAACTGGACGTTACGACATGAAACCAGGCAGAACAGTAACGTCGTTTTATTCCTATCTCGTCCGATGGATCGCCTGCTGGTGGCGGGCGACGAACCGGCGGGAGTCGAGGCGACCGGGCCGTGGACGCGACCCGCGACGGGCTCCGCCGCGCCGGCCGGGGACCGGCGACGCCGGCCGCGACAGGGGGACGCGGCCGGCCCGGAACCGCCACCAGCCCGGGGACCGGTATAAAGGGCGGGAGCGTCGACGGCGACGTTGACCGCGCCGACGGGCGGAACTCGACGCTCGACTGCTTCGTGTACGTGTTTCGGGTGGGAAAATAGCTAGACGGAGGCCCGTACCGACCGCAAGCCACACCTACCTTCGGCGCAGGTTCGGCCTGCGAAACCTGTAACTCACACCACATGTATAATTATATATTAGTTAACTTTATACAATCCGGTGTCATCTATTGCGTTGAATCGACACAACGAATAGCACGGGGCCCCAGGGGGGTGGGGTGCCGACACAAACCGCCGCAACACCGTACACGCATGTCACGAACTGGGGAAGCCGATAGCCGGGGAGAACCGACGAACAACGACCGGACCGGGGAGGGCGACGAGGTGATCGGGTCGTGAGCGTTCCGCAGTCCGTCGAGGAGGGCGGCGAGATCGACGGGGAGACACAGGGGGACGCGGTGCCCGACGACGGGCAACCCGACGTTTCGGAGTCGGAGCCCGAACTGTCGCTGGACGTGATGTTCGAGATCCTGAAAAACGAGCGCCGCCGCTTCGTCCTGAAGTACTTCGAGGACCACGAGGGGCCGGTCGCGCTCGGCGACCTGGCCGAACACGTCGCCGCCAAGGAGAACGGCAAGCCCGAGCGCGAACTGACGTCCGGCGAGCGAAAACGCGTGTACGTCGGTCTCTACCAGTGTCACCTCCCCAAGATGGACGACGCCGGCATCGTCGAGTTCAACCGGAACCGCGGCCGGATCGAACTTGGCGAGAACGCCGACCTGCTGACGGAGTACTTGGAGACCGAGGAGACCGAGGAACGGCCGTGGCCGCAGTACTACCTCGGCATCGCGGCCGGCGGCGGGACGCTGTTCGGACTCGGCCAGTTCGGCCTCTACCCGGTGCCCTGGATGACGACGGTGGTCGCCGCCTGCGTCATCGTCGCCTTTGCCGCCTGCGCGCTGGTCCACGACCGCTTGGCGGGCGAGTAGCGTCGCCCTCCGTTTCTGCAGCGACCTCCTACGGCCGATAAGCACCTTCTGAAGCCGCGCAAATACGTCAATAACAAAGGGTTCCCCCGGGCAACCCCGTGTTACTACGTGACACTTCGGCCAGTAAGGCCGGACGAACAGCACGGGTAACCGATATGATAGACCAAACGGACCACGGGGGAGTCGTCGGCAGCCGCGCCGCGGCCACGCCCCACGAACACGAACAGCGATGTGTGGAATAACCGCGCACGTCGGCGGCGACGAGGCGGTCGAGGACCTGCTCGTCGGCCTGGAGAACCTGGAGTACCGCGGCTACGACTCCGCCGGCGTCGCCGTGAAGAACGGCCACGGGATCGACGTCTGCAAGCGCCAGGGCGAGATCTCACAGCTCAAGGACCGCATCCGCGGCGAACTGAGCGGGGGCCACGTCGGCATCGGCCATACGCGGTGGAGCACCCACGGGCCGCCGACCGACGAGAACGCACACCCCCACACGGACTGCACCGGCGAGGTCGCGGTCGTGCACAACGGCATCATCGAGAACTACGGGGAACTCAAACGCGGGCTGGAGCGGGCCGGCCACGGCTTCGACAGCGACACCGACACGGAGGTCGTCCCGCACCTCGTCGAGGAGTACCGCGACGAGGGGCTGTCGCCCGAGGCCGCCTTCCGGCGGACGATCCGCCGGCTGGAGGGGAGCTACGCCGTCGCGATGGTCGTCGACGGGTCGGACGCCGTCTACGCCACCCGGAACGGCTCCCCGCTCGTGATGGGCGTGAGCGGCGACCGCCGGTTCCTCGCCAGCGACGCGCCGGCGTTCCTGACGTTCACCGACCGCGTCGTCTACCTGGAGGACGGCGACGTGGTCGCGGTCGAACCCGGCGGCCACCGGATAACCGACCTCGACGGCAACCCGGTGGAGCGACCCCCCGAGACCGTCGACTGGGTCGCCGAGGACGCCGAGAAGGGCGGCTACGACCACTACATGCTGAAGGAGATCCACGAACAGCCGGCGGCCCTCGCCCAGACGCTGCAGGGGCGGATCGACGGACAGTCGGCGTCGGACGACGCCGCGTCGTCCGGGGTCGGCCGCGACGCCGTCAGCCTGACGGAGTTCCCGCCGGGGTCGTTCGGGAACGTCGAGGAGGTCCAGTTCGTCGCCTGTGGCACCTCCTACCACGCCGCGCTGTACGCGACGCGCGTGCTCGCCAGCCGCGGGATCCACGCGTCGGCGTACCGCGCGGGGGAGTACGCGACCAGCCCGGCCCCCATCGGGGACGGGAGCCTCGTCGTCGGCGTGACCCAGAGCGGCGAGACCGCCGACACGCTCGAATCGCTCCGGGTCGCGACCAGACGGGGGGCGCGGACCCTCGCCGTGACCAACGTCGTCGGGAGCACGGCCGCCCGCGAGTGCGACGACGCGCTGTTCATCCGGGCCGGGCCGGAGATCGGCGTCGCCGCGACGAAGACGTTCTCCTCGCAGGTGGCGACGCTGACGCTGCTCGGCGAGCGGATCGTCCGCGACGTGACCGGGCTGGCGAGCGACGAGGTCGGCGACCTGCTCGACTCGCTCGCGGCGCTCGGCGACGACGTCCGGCGCGTCGTCGACGGGAGCGGGGCCGAGGACGTCGCCGACAGGTACGTCGGCCGGCCGTCGTACTTCTTCATCGGCCGGGACGTCGGCTACCCGGTGGCGCTGGAGGGGGCGCTGAAGTTCAAGGAGATCACCTACGAGCACGCCGAGGGATTCGCCGCGGGCGAACTCAAGCACGGCCCGCTTGCGCTGGTGACCGAGGAGACGCCGGTGTTTGCCGTGTTCACCGGCCGCCACGACGAGAAGACGCTGAGCAACGTCGAGCAGGTCCAGGCCCGCGGCGCGCCGGTGATCGCCGTCGCGAGCGAGGACCACGACGCCGCGCTCGACGTCGCCGACGAGGCGCTGACCTACCCCGCGGCGGCCCCGGAGGCGGCGGCCGTCCTCGCGAACGTCCAGCTCCAGCTCGTCGCCTACCACGTCGCGAACCGGCTCGACAGGGCGATCGACAAGCCGCGGAACCTGGCAAAGAGCGTGACGGTCGAATGAGAGGGGTGTAACCGTGTCGAACCCGACCGGCGGCGAGCGGGGCGACGACGCCGACGTGCGCGTCGACTGGTACAGCGGCGGCTCCGGGGACCGGGTCGCGGTCGGGATCGACGCCGGCGAGGTGCGGCTGGCGGTCACGTTCCCGGTGACGGCGTCCCGGGCCGACCTCGAGGCCGTGTTCGCGGAACGGGACCGGGAGCTCGACCACTACTTCGAGGCGCTGGCCCGGGTCCGCAGCAACTACCGGCAGGGCCGCGTCGAGGTCGACGCCGGGGACGTGACGACCGTCGACGACCGGTAGCCGACCGGCCGGCACCGTCGGCGGCGTAGGCCGGGCATTACTAACCCCCGTTGTGGCGACGCCACAGGCGATGGCAGACCGGCCGAACATCATCTGGCTCACGATGGAGAGCACGCGGGCCGACCACACCTCGCTCCACGGGTACGAGCGGGACACGACGCCCGAACTGCGCCGGATCGCGGCGTCGGACGACGGGCGGGCGTTCTCGCGGTGTTTCTCCCACGGCGTCTGGACGCTCGCCTCCAGCGCCTCGATCCTGTCGGGGACGTACCCCTCCCACCACGACACCGGGATGGAGAGCGACGCGTTCCCCGACGAACTGGACACGGCCCCCGAACGGCTCCGGGACGCCGGCTACCACACCGCCTGCCTCTCCCCGAACTCCCACCTGAGTTCGGCGACGAACCTGGACCGCGGGTTCGAGCAGTTCGAGTGGCTGAGCAAGTCGTCGCTGTACGACGTCGCCGGGCCGCGGACGCTGGCGAAGTACGCCGCGAACCTGTGGCGACACAGCGCCGGGCTGACGACCGACACGGCGAAACACAGCACCGGCTACGTGATCACCGACGTGGTCAAGCGCTGGCTGCGGTCGTTCGCGGGCGACGACGAGCCGTTCTTCCTCTACGCCCACTACGGCGACCCGCACCACGCCTACTACCCGCCGCTGCCGTACCACGACGCCTTCACCGACGACATCGAGTTCTCGGCCGACGAGGCCGCCGAACTGGCGCTGGACCACCACGACGACCTGAACGAACTCATCGCGCGTGGCTGCCCGTTCTCGGACGCCGAGTGGGCCGCGCTGCTGGCGATGTACGACGCGGAGATCGCCTACACCGACGAACTGATCGGCCACGTGTTCGACTACGCGACCGACCGGCTTGACCTGGACGACACCGTGTTCGTGGTCACGGCCGACCACGGCGAACTGTTCGGCGAGGGGGGGATGCTCGCCCACAAGGTCGTCGTCGACGACGCCGTCACCCACGTCCCCGCGGTCGTCCACGGGCTCGACGCGCTGACCGACCACGACGGGGAGCTGGTCCAGCACGCCGACCTGATGGAGACGGTCCTCGCGGCGGTCGGGGCCGACACCGACGGGATGCAGGGCGTCGACCTGCGGACGAACCGGCGGGAGCACGCGGTCCTCCAGCGCGGGTGGAAGCGGGCGAAGAAGAACCTCGACACGTTCCGCGAGTTCGACCCGTCGTTCGACGTCGACGCCTACCACGAGGGCCAGCTACACGCGCTCCGCACGGCCGAATACAAGTACCAGCGCGGCGAGGACGGGGCCGAGCTGTTCGAACTCCCGGACGAGACGCGGGACGTGGCCGACGACCGGCCGGAGGTCGCCGCCGAACTCGACCGGACGCTGACGGAGTGGCTGGAGACGGCGGGCGCGCCGGTCTCCGACGAGCGCCGGGAGGGGAGCTTCTCCGACGAGATGCGCGACCAGCTCGCGGACCTGGGCTACATCGAGTGAGCCGGGAGGCGGCCGCCGGCCGCGCTCAGCCGCCGCTGACGTAGTAGAGGTCGACCTCGCCGTTCGCCCGGACGCGGTGGACGCCGTCGTACTGCTCCAGCCTGGCGAGGTCGCGCTCGCTGTACTGGATGCCCCGGTAGGCGGTCGTCTCGCGCTGGCGGTCGAACTCGGTCAGCACGACGTACCTCCCCTCGCCGTAGTGGCTCGTCAGGTTGCCCCGGAGGACCGGCGGCGGGACGGAGTCGCTGCTCCAGTTCAGCCCCGTCGGCCCGTACACCGCGTGCCGGTACCGCCACGTGGCGTAGCCGACGCCGAGCGGGTCGGCGTCGGAGCCGACCGTCTCGAACGTCGCCTCGTACCCCTCCAGTTGCATCTGGGTCTTCTGCTCGCTCGCCTGGTAGATGAACGGCGACGAGTACAGCGTCGCCGCCGACAGCGCGAGCAGGAGACACACCGCGAGGCCGACGGCCGCGAACCGGCCGCCCGACAGCACCTCGCGGCCGCCGTGGGCCCGGGCGAACTGGACCGCCCCGAGGACCGACACCGCGACCATGATCATGGCGAAGTACCGGAAGAACAGCTCCGAGAGGTTGCCGACGAAGTGGAGGCCGCCGAAGACGCCGAGCGTCAACAGCCCCGCGAACAGGTACCGCACCGCCCGGTCGACGTGGGGGCGCTCGATCCGCCCCCACAGCGTCGCGAGGAAGAGCAGCCCCGCGAGCGCCGACAGCACCGCACTGACGAGGAACAGTTTGACGAATATCTCGCCGATGCCCGAGCCGATGGTCGTCAGCGACGCGCCGCGCTGGTCGACGACGCTGCCCACCGAGGCGTCGCTCGTCCCGAGCAGGAACCCCGACATGCGGACGACGATGGAGCGCATCTGTCGCGTGATCGCGCCGTGGAACGGGATCCAGACCAGAAACGCCGCGGCCGCGACCGCGGTCTGGCCGTACAGCGGCCGCGCCCGCGTCGCGTCCCGGAGCCGCGCCCGGGCGAACTGGAAGGCGGCGACCGTGCCGAAAAAGAGGACCACGACCGCGGCCTGCTGGGGGTGGTACAGCACGACCGACACCGAGGTGAGCGCCAGGAGCGCGCCGGCCCCCGCGAACGTCCCGTGGTCGGGGTCGCCGAACGCGAACTTCACGAGCAGGAACAGCACCAGCGCGAAGAACATGCTGGCCTGCGTGATCGGGTGGGGGTTCAGCGCCGTGACGACGTGGTTGACCGGGACGAGGAAAAACGCCGCGAACGCGCCGATGACGGTTCCGACGGTCGTCCCGGTCAACAGGCGGACGGCGAGCGTGGCGAAGGCGAGATAGAGGACGGCGAAGGCGAGCACGACCAGCATCAGCGAGTGGGTCAGTTCGAACCCGGCGACCTCCGTGAGGAGGACGCCGAAGGAGTGGATCCCGGGGTAGATGATCTCCAGCGGGCTCAACTCGCCGGCGAGCACCTCGCGGGCGTACCCCAGGTGGGTCAGCGAGTCGGCCCCGCCGTAGTAGTGGTAGCCCCGGACCACCGGCAGCCCCGCGACCAGCGTCGTCGCGCCGCCGCCGAGCGCGACGGCGGCCCCCCGCACCCGGCCGGGGCCGGCGAGCAGGGCGACGATCAGCGCGGCGGCGAACGCCACCTCCAGGCCGATCCAGACGGCGAGGGGCGTCCCCGCGTACACCGACTGCTCGTAGCCCGTCGCCGGGTTGCGGTGGGCGACCAGCGTCGCGGCCGCGAGGGCGAGAAAGCAGACGGCCAGGGCCGACCGGAGGAGCGGACCGTCCATCCCCGGGCGGTCCCCGGACCGCGCGGCCCCGGTCATCCCTCCCCCTCCGGGCGGGCGACCGCGCGGTACGTGTCCGTCAGGCGGTCGACCGCCGCCCGCCAGGAGTAGCGCTCGCTGACGGCCTCGCGGTTCGTCCGCCCCATCGCCGCGACGGCGTCCGGGTCGGCGAGCAGGTCCGCAAGCGCCGCCGCCAGGTCGTCGCTGTCGCCGGGGTCGACCAGGACGCCGTTCTCCTCGTCGACGACTTCGGGGATGCTGCCGACGCCGGTCGTCACGACGGCGTTGCCGCCCGCCATCCCCTCCAGCAGGGCGATCGGGAGGCCCTCGCCGTGGGTCGGGAGGACGTATATCGAGGCCGAGTCGAGCAGCGCCCGCTTCTCCGCCTCGGAGACGTAGCCGCGGTAGTCGACGCCGTCGTGGCGCTCGGCCAGCGCCTCGGCGCGGTCCGACAGCGGCCCGTCGCCGGCGATGCTCACGCGGAACGGCGGCGCGCCGTTCCGCTTCAGCGCATCGACCGCGTCGGTCAGTTCGCTGATCCCCTTGCGCTCCACGTGGTTCGAGACGAACGCGACGTGGGGGCGGTCGCCGTCGAACGCGGGGCGGTACTCGTCGGCGTCGACCGCGTTCGGGATGACGACGAGTTTCTCGGGCGACGCCCGGAACGCGAGCACGTCGCGCCAGTACTCCGAGAGGACGACGATCCGGTCGCAGGCCCCGAACACGGCCGACTGGAGCAGGCGGACCGGGAGCGAGGCGTCGACGACGAAGTCGTCGAACGACGAGCCGTGGACGTGGAGGACGACCGGCCGCCGCCAGACCACCGCCGCGAACAGGACGTAGAACGACGCGCGGTAGAACGCGAAGCCGTGCGAGGAGTGGACGTGGACGGCGTCGGGGCGGGACCGGGCGGGGAACAGCGCCGCGTCCCGCAGGGAGACGAGCAGCGCGGCGAGGAACCACCGCCACCCCTCGCCCTCCGGCGTCCCGACGTCGTACACCCGCGGGGCGACCCAGTCCGGCAGCCGTTCCCGCTGTTCCGTCACGTACCTGGCGACCCCGCCGGTGGCGCGGCTCTCCGGCCCGACGACGAGCAGGTCGATACCGTCGGCGCTCGATTCGGCACCCATGCGTTGCTCCCCCCTTTGGGGGAAGTGAACTTATTAAGAAACCGCCTACCGCCCCGCGGACGTGTCTCGCGGGCGAACGGCGGAGCGGCCGGTGGGGCCGCCCGCCCGGCCGCCGGGGCGTTAACTACACATTTACAATGGCCTCGCTCTCCCTACGGAGCACTGATGTACTCGCTCTCGCAGGTGCAACGCGGGGTTCGCCGGGGCCTCTCGAACCCGTCGTTTTTCGGACGGGAGCTGAACCGGCTGTACCACCGCCGCCTCTACCGTCGCCCGTACAACACCGACGGCGTCGACGTGGTCGCCGAGGACTGGGACACGCTGTTGCTGCTGGACGCCTGCCGCTACGACATGTTCCGGCGGATTCACGCCCTCCCCGGCCGGCTGGAGGCCCGCGAGTCGAAGGGGTCGCACACGTCGGAGTTCCTCGCGGCCAACTTCGGCGGGCGGACGCTCCGGGACACCGTCTACGTCACCGCCAGCCCACAGCTGTACCGCCGGCGCGACGAACTCGACGTCGAGTTCCACGACGTCGTCAACGTCTGGCGCGAGGCGGGGTGGGACGAGGACCACGGGACGGTCCGGCCGGAGACGATGGCCGAGCACGTCCGCCGCGCGGTCGAGGAGTACCCGCAAAAGCGGATCATCGGGCACTTCCTGCAGCCCCACTACCCGTTTCTCGACGCCGACGACCGCCTCAACGCCCGCCGGTTCGGCGACGACGAGGGGGCGGCCGACGTGTGGGGTGAGCTGATGCGCGGCCGCCTCGACGCGACCGGCGAGGAGGTGTGGCGCGCCTACGTCCGGAACCTGACCGCCGTCCTCCCGGTGATCGAGGAATTGCTCGCCGAACTCGACGGCCGGACCGTCGTCACGGCCGACCACGGCAACATGGTCGGCGAGCGAGCGTCGCCGGTGCCGATACGCGAGTGGGGCCACCCGCCGGGCGTGTACACGGACCAGCTCGTCCGGGTCCCGTGGCTCGTCTACGAGCACGGCCCGCGGCGGGAGATCACCGAGGGGACGGCCGAGGGCGCGGCCGACGCCGTCGCCGACGACGTCGTCGAGGACAGGCTCCGACAGCTGGGGTACGCCGACTGACCATGCCGGCCGACACGCAACGGGACGTGGTGCTCGTCACGGTCGACTGCTGGCGGCACGACGCGCCCGCGCGGATGCCGAACCTCGCGGCGCTGACGGAAGGGTACGACCGGCGCGACGCGATCTGTCAGGCCCCCGCGACCCGGGGGGCGTTCCCGGCGCTGCTGTCGAGCAAGTACTACCCGCAGGCGTACGCGGGGTTCGACGAGGTGCGCCGGGACGTCGAGTCGCTCCCGGAGGTGCTGTCGGCGGCCGGGTACGAGACCTGCGGGATCGTCGGGTCGAACCCCTTCCTGAGCACCTGGGGCGGGGACTTCGACCGCTTCTGGAACGACCGGATGGACGCCGACGCCGACGACGAGGGGGTCCGCGGGACGCTCCGCGCCGGGGCGTCGCGGCTCCGCCACGCGTACAACTACCTCCGGCTCCGGAGCCGGGTGCCGGCGAGCGAGGTCGCGAGCCGGGGGCGGGAGTGGTACGAGAGCCGGTCGGGCCCGCGGTTCCTCTGGATGCACCTGATGGACGTCCACGTCCCCTTCTTCCCGGGGCTCCGGAAGGGGATGTCGGAGGGGCTGGTCGACGGCTACCGCTCCCACCTGCGGTTCATGCGCGACCCCGACTCGCTGTCGGCCGAGGAATACGACGCCTTAGAGCGGTTCTACTGGCGCTCGGTCGAGCGGCTGGACGAGCAGATAGACGAGGTGCTTGGCTTCCTCGACGACGACGCGCTGGTCGTCATCACCGGCGACCACGGCGAGGAGTTCGACCACGGCGGCTACGGCCACGCGCGCCCGTACGACGAGTGCATCCGGGTCCCCCTGCTCTCCAGCCCCGGCCTGGCCGCGTCGTTCGGCGACCGCGAGACGCTCCGGCACCTCGACGTGCCGGCGACCATCGTCGACGCCGTGGGCTGTGCGGTGCCCGACAGCTGGGAGGGCGCCCCCGGGGACCGCGCCGACCCGTTCCCGGCGTTCACGCTGAACCACTCGCCGCAGTTCGGCCGGACGTACGGGGCCGTCCGCACCGAGCGGTACAAGCTGTTCAAGGCGTTCGACGACGACACCGACGAACTCGTCGGCGCCGAGGCGTACGACCTGCGGGACGACCCCGGGGAGACCCGGAACCTGTACGGCCAGGACCCGCCGGCGACGGTCCGGACGCTCGAATCGCGGCTCGACGGGTTCCTCGACCGCGAGGACATCCGGTCGGGCATCCACGAGGACCCGCGGAACGCCCCGGAGGTCGTCGAGGACAGGCTACAGGCGCTCGGCTACAAATGACATCCTCCGCGCCGTGAACGGCGCGGTTTCCCAAGCGTTGGGATATTATGGTTCGCGGCGCACCTGCCCTTGTGGGGCTACTCGCCCCGTGGACGTATCGAACAAGCGCACCGCTGGCTGTGCCATCCAGCCGTTATCCCTATCTCCCCCGTCACAGGCGAGACTCGGGAGTACCTTCTGTCGAATGTTTTCGGCTCCGTTCACGTCGGCGTTGGCGACCAGTCCACACTCCTCGCAGACGTACAGGCCCCGCTCAACGCGCTGGCTGTCGTCGGTGGTCCCACAGGCGGCACACGACTTCGAGGTATCGCGTTCGTCAACGCGCTCGACACTGATGCCGCGCTCTGCGGCTTTGTATTCCAGCATCTCGGTGAAGCGGTCGAACGCCCACCCGTGCAAGTCCAGATTGCCATGGTCGCCCCAATCAGCACCCTCGCGGATACCAGAGAGGTCGCCAACTGCAATCGTGCTGACGTTCCGGGCGGCGCACTCGGCCACGATGTCTGCCGAGACCGCGTGCAAAAAATGGGTCCGCCGCTGGTCGCGCTTGCGGTCCAGTTGCCGTGCCTTCCGCGAGTCGCTATCGTCGCACTTCGCTCGCTCTTTCTGGAAGTAGTAGTCGTCCTCTTTGAGCGCCCCGCCGGAATACAGCAGAGCTTCGTCACCGACTGCGACCGCCGCGAAGTTGCAGATGCCGAGGTCGATACCAGCAACTCGGTCACCGGAGGCATCGGTGTTCTCGATCTCGACGCCACAGACGATGTGTAACTCCCACTCGTCGTCCGTCCAGACTGCCCGGACCTGCTGGACGTTCTGTACGTCCACATCCGGATTGGCGGCGTACTCACAGAGGATGAAGTCGCTCCGTCCGTCTTTCAGGTTCCGACCTTTCGAGAGTCGAATCTGGTCGTGGTCGGCGTCGTGCTTGAAGCCGTCTTCTTTGAACGTGACCGTTGAACGGGGGTGGTCGTCGCCGTGCTTGCGGTAGCCGGGCGGGTTCGCGTTTTCCGTACCGTTCTCGCGGTGTGCGTACCACGAGTCGAACGCTTCAGTCAATTCTTCGAGAATTGCCTGACTGGATTGTGCGTTCAAATCCGCGTAGCGTTCGTGATTCTTAAGATACGCTTTGAGCGTGCTGTCATCAGGAATCGTGCTGGTTTCATCCCAGACACGGTCACACGTCCACCGGGCGACGTTCCAGAGTTTCGAGGCGGCGAATCCCAGCGAATCGAGATCGGCACGCACCTGCTGATGGTTGCGAATGGACGCAACGTAGGTGCGTGTGACCTGATTCGCCATACAGAGTCTGTTGTATGTGAGAGTGATAAGTAATGGCCTGCCGGAGTGAAAGTGAACGTGGAATATCCGGCCGTGCAGTCTCCGTGGGCGAGATAACCAGGCGTACGCGATTCACGCCCGCCGTGAACGGCGGGATTCTCTCGCTGAATCAAGATAGCTCGTGTCGGAGGGCGTCAGCGGGGGGCGGTCACAGTGTGGGTCGGTCGCGTCGGGGGGCGTCGGCCGTCAGCGCCACTCGCCCACGTCGCAGACGGAGTCGGCGTCCGAGACCATGAACGCGTCCTCCTTCAGCAGGTCCTCGTCCGCGGGGAGGACGATGACGTCGCCGGAGCCGTTGTCCGGGTGGACGACGTCCAGTTCGATCGTCTCGTAGCCGAGGTCGTCGGCCAGGTCGGGGTCCGGCGCGAGCGCCTCGACGTCGCTCGCCGACAGGTCCGGCGACTCGTCGCGCTCCTGAACGTTCGTCGGCCGCCGCGGATCGTTTGTGTCCTCCGACATGGTCACTCCTCGCTCTCGAACTCGACGGCGGCGCTGCCGGTGATCCGGAACGACGTCACGTCGCCGGAGAACCGGTAGCCGTCGATGCCGCCGTTGACCTGCCCGGTCGCGGTGCCTTCCGAGACGACGTCGTTGGCGTTGACCGACCCGGCGTCCGGGTCCTTCGCCAGTTCGCCGCTGACCGAGAACGTGTAGTCGGAGGTCGCGTCGACCTCCCGGCCGTCGATGACCACCTGGTTCGGGTAGTCGGCGGCGTCGGAGCCGTCGGCGTCGCCGAAGTTCGCGGGGTCGACCTGCTCGCCGTCGACGTACACGTCGGCGGGGCCGTCGACCGACAGCGCGGTGACGTCGCCCGCGAAGGCGTAGTCGTCGGTGCCGTGCTGGGCCACCGACCCGGAGGCGGTCGTCCCCTCGACGACGTCCGGATACTCCGCGCCCGTCAGGTTCGCGTTCTCGCCCGGTTCGAGCGCCTCGCCCACGCTGATCTCGTAGGTCGCGCGTTCCGACCCCGTGCTCGCGACCCGGAGGGTCCGCGAGGGGTCGACGTCGTCGGAGCCGTCGTCGGACCCGACGTTCGCGGGGTCGACCTGCTCGCCGTCGACGTACACGTCGGCGGGGCCGTCGACCGACAGCGACGTGACGTCGCCGGCGAACGCGTAGTCGTCGCTGCCGTGCTGGGCGACCGAACCCGAGGCGGTCGTCCCCTCGACGGCGTCGAGGTACTCGGCGTCGGACACGTTCGCGCCGTCGCCGGCCTCGATAGCCTCGCTGACGCCGATTTCGTAGGTCGCGCGTTCCGAACCCGTGCTCGTCACCCGGACGGTCCGCGAGAGGTCGGGGGTGGTGGAGCCGTCGTCCGACCCCGAAGTGTCCTCGGTCGAACCGGAGTCGGTCGAGCCGGAGTCGGAGGTGTCCGAGCCCGAATCGGACGTCCCGGAGTCCGCGGAGCCGAACTGCGAGAGGTCCAGTTGCTCGCCGTTGACGAACACGTCGGCGGGGCCGTCGACGGTGAAGTCGGTGACCTCGCCGTCGAACCGGTAGTTGTCGCTGCCGTACTGGGCGACCGAGCCCGTCCCGGTCGTCCCCTCGACGGCGTCGGCGTACTCGGCGTTGGTCACGTTGGCCTGCAGGCCGGCTTCCAGCGCCTCGCTGACGCTGAACTCGTAGGTCGCACGTTCCGAGCCCGTGCTCTCTACCGTGACGGTGTTGGCGAGGTCCGAACCCCAGGACCCCTCACTCGGATTTCCCGAACCACCGTCCAGCGACGGTGCCGGACAGGTGTCCCCCTTCGTGATGTTCGCCGTGTCGACGCTGCTGTTGCTAACGTTGACGGCCTCCCCGGGGACGTTGATGTTGGAGTCCTGCACCACGCTGCCGTCGGAGTTGTTCAGCTTCACGCCGTCGCGGCCGTCGCCGGTCTGCTGGATGCAGCAGTTCTGGACGACCGTGTTCGGCGAGTCGGGGGCGCTGACCGCCGCGCCGCCGCCCGCGTTGCCGGTGAGGCTCACGCCGTCCATCTTGATCGGGTGGCCGTTGGACTCGCTGCCGATGGAGGCCACGCCGTCGACGTCCTGCTCGATGCGCGTGTTGCGCACGATGACGGACTTGGCGTTGTCCTTGACCTCGATGGGCTCGTTCGGGGCCGGGTGGTCGCGGACGACGATGTCGCAGTTGCGCACCTCGGCGCCGGCGGGCTTGTCGAACTTGCGCTGCTCGATGCGGACCGCGCGCATCGAGTAGGCGTTGCTCTCGTAGCCGCTCTCGCGGGGGCCGGTGTACGTCTCGGGGTCGATCTCGAACGACGCGCCGTCGACGTAGCTCCCCTGGCCGCCGATGCGGACGCCGGCGACGTTGTTGTTGCGGAAGACGCCGCCCTCGACCTGCACCTTCCCGTTGTGCCGGGAGGTGTACATGCCGTTGTTCCCGAACTCCGCGAGGTGGCAGTCGATGACCTTCAGCGTCCCCACGTGGGGCTGGTAGACGCCGATGCCGACGCGGCCGTCGCCGTTCTTGTAGCGGGCCCAGGTCGACCCCTTCTTGGCGACGAGGTTCTTCACCGTCCCGGTCGCGTCGGGGTTGCTGATCGTCACCGTCAGCGCGTTCGTGACCTCGCCGTCGGGGTGGATGCCGCGGCCGACGTACTCGACGTTCTCGACGTGGACGCCGTTCCGGGTGTTGAACCGCAGCCCGGTGACGGTGTTGTCCGCGCGGATGTCGAAGTCGATGTTCTTGAACAGGACCTGGTCGGCGGGGCTGTTCGTGCTGCTGTTGAACATCCGGAAGTTCGACCCCTGCGACGGGACGAACCGGACCTCGCCCTCGCCCAGGAACCCGACGTTGGTGCCGCCGGGCAGCTCGTGGCGTTGGGTGACCTTGTACGTGCCCTCGGGGAACGTGATGAGGGTGTTCTCGCCCATCGCGCTCTCGAGTTCGCTGTCGATGCTCTGACTGCCGGTGTTGTCCGCGCCGTGGTCCTCGACGATGTCGACCGTGCGGTCGAACGAGATGCCGTTCACGCTCGTCTGCGCGGCGGCGCTCCCGGCGGCGGCAGCGGTGCCAAGCGCCGCGGCGGCGGCGCTCCCGGTAAGCTTCAGGTACGACCGGCGGTCGAGCCGGCCACCCTCGGTAACGTCCGCTTTCTCGGCGTCGACGTCGGTAACCTCGTCTTTCGCTCGACGGTCGGCGTCGTTGTCTGATGCCATCGACGGGTAAGCGGCAGGTAACCTGATTAAGGGTTCCGACCGGGTGCACCCCAGTCGGACCCATTCGCGTGGCATTAACTGACCGTTACGTACCAGTTGGTTGCGTCCACCAGCAACACTGTCCTACTCTTCGGAAAGGCGACCCTACCGAGCGGGCGTCCGCGCCACCGTCCCCTCGGGGAACGGAGATGTTCCCATAAGCACGGGAGAGGCCGCGGAAAGACGGCCTTACCGGCGGTAGCGGGAGGTTACGCCGAGGGATGGTCAGGACCGCGGCGGAAGCGGTTGCGCGTTCGGCCCGCTGGCCCCGCGAACGCCCCCGGTAATCGGGGCTTACGGGCCCCGCACGGCCGCCGAGGGGGGCACGGAGCGAAAAGCCGGAGCATAACAAAGACTGGCGGGTGCCTTTGCAGCCGACAGGAGATGTCACTCACCACCCGCATCGCTCGCGGAGCGACGGCGCAGTTGGCCGCGCAGGTGCTTCGGGTCGGGACCAAGGGGCTGGTGATGCTGTTGCTCACGCGGGTGTTCCTGTCGCCCGGGGAGTACGGGCTGCTGTTCTACGCCATCTCGGTGCTCGGGATGGCGGTGCTGCTCGCCAACCTCGGCCTCGCGAAGTCCGGCGCGCGCTACATCGCGGAGTACCACGAGACCGATCCGGGGCAGATACCGCACATCCTCCGGTCGACGCTCGGCTACAACGTCGCGATGATCCTGGTCGTATCCGCCGGGGTCGCGCTCCTTCACGAGCAGGTCGCCGCGGCGCTGAACTCGCCGGAGCTCGGGCCGCTGTTGCTGCTCGGCGCCGGCTACGTCGTCGCGCTCTCGCTCCAGAAGGCCACCACGCTACTGTTCCAGGGGTTCAACCGCGTCAGCTACAGCGCCGCCGTCTCCGTCGTCGGCAACGTCTCGACCGTCGTGTTCATCGTCGCCCTCCTCTCGCTGGGCGCGGGCGTCGGGGGCGCGCTGCTCGGCTACGCCCTCGGGTACGCCGTCGCCGCCGTCGCCGGCCTTTTCGTGCTCTACCGGTGGTTCTACGCGGAGTTCGACGCCGCGGCCGCCCCCGAGGACGGCCTCCCACGCCGGATCCTCGAGTACAGCGTCCCGCTCACCGCCACCCGCGGCGCGAACGTCCTCGACAAGCGGGTCGACACCGTGCTGGTCGGGTTCTTCCTCACCCCGGTCGCGGTCGGGTTCTACACGCTCGGCAAGCAGATCACGGACTTCGTGATCGCCCCGGCGACGTCGCTCGGCTTCGCCGTCTCGCCGGCCTACGGGGAGCGGAAGGCGAACGACGAACTGGACCACGCGGCCCGGATCTACGAGACGACCTTCGAGTACACGCTCGCGCTGTACGTGCCGGCCGCCGCGGGCCTGTTCATCGTCGCCGAGCCGGCGATCAGGCACGTGTTCGGGAGCGACTACCTCGGGGCGGTGCCGGTCCTGCAGGTGTTCAGCCTGTACGTCCTGCTGCGGGCGATCGACAAGATCACCAACGACGGGCTCGACTACCTCGGCCGAGCGCGTGCAAGGGCCATCGTGAAGGGCGCGACGTCCGTGAGCAACTTCGGCCTCAACCTCGTGCTCATCCCCGCGATGGGCGTGGTCGGGGCGGCCGTAGCGACGGTGATGACGTACAGCGCGATGGTCGCCGTCGAACTCTACCTGGTGTACCGCGAGCTCGCGGTGTCGACGGCCCGGCTGCTCCGCGCGGCCGCCCTCGTCGGCGTCGTGACGGTGGGGATGGTAGCCGCGGTCGCACCGCTTTCCTCGTACATCTCGGGCGTCGCGACGCTGGCCGGCGTCGTCCTCGTCGGCGTCGGCGTCTGGGGCGCGCTCGCGACCACCGCGGGGCTCGTCGACGTCGGCCAGCTCCGCTCGGCGATCGCCTCGTAGCGCCGCGAAAAAAGTCGTCGGGACGCGTTACTGCACCGCGGCCGGCCGCTCCTCGCGCGTGGTGTCGCGGATCGTCTCCGTGATGCGCGTCGCCCAGACCGCACGCGCCAGCGACTCCGACTGGCCCGCGCCGTCCGCTATCGCCTCGGCCTCGGCGTCGATGAGGTAGTAGTGGGGCTTCGTCGTCCGCTGGTGCTCCCAGCCCGCGTCGAACTGCCCTTTCGCCACGGTCGTCGCGTTCTCGACGGTGCCGCCGATGCGGTCGACCACCCGGTCGACGTTGTTCAGCGCGCGGTTTATCGACGAGCCGCGGTAGTTACGCGGGAGTTCGACGAGCGTCTGGGAGGTCAGGTCGACGGTCAGGGACTTCTCCTCGCCGTGGACGTGGACGACCCGCTGGGGGACGGTGCCCGACAGCATCTTCACCGAGCAGAGCGCGTCCCCCTCGGACGCGTACTGGACCTGCACGTTGTCGTACGCGAACTCGCCGCCGTAGTCGTCGACGAGCGTGGTGACGGCCTGGACGGAGTCCCCGTCGACCGGGTAGCCGCCGACCCCGAGCGCGAGGTACAGCGGGTGCGGGAACCCCTCCTCGAACTCGCCGCCGGGCAGGTCGAACGCCCACGAGCCGCGGTGTTTCTCGTCCGGCGCGGTGAGTCCGGTAAACACCACGTCGACGCCCCGGACCGCCCCGAGGTCGCCGTCGCGGATCTGCGCCAGCGCCTTCCGCATCGCCGGGTCGTAGAGGTGCTGGTGGACGACGGCGACCCGGACGCCGTGTTGCCGCGCCGTCTCGGCCAGCTCCTCGGCCTCCTCGATGGTCTCGGTGACGGGTTTCTCGATGAGCACCGGGACGCCCGCCTCGATGGCCTTCCGCGCCAGCGGGAGGTGGGTCTGGACGGAGGTACAGACGTGGACCCAGTCCAGGTCGGCCGCCGCGAGCAGTTCGTCCACGTCGGTGTACGCGTCGATGCCGTAGTCGCGTGCGACCTCCGTGGCGCGCTCCTCGTCGATGTCACAGACCGCGACGAGTTCCGTCCGGGGACAGTCGTCGAGCCCGCTGAGATGCACCTGCGAAACGGTCCCGGCCCCGATCACCGCTGATTGCAACGTCATGTATCGTAGACGACCCGGCCGCCGATGATTGTTATTCGCGCCCTGACCGGAGTAGCAGGTCGCTTACTCCTCGAGCGACCGCCGGGAGAGGACCTCCTTCAGCACGCCGCCCGGACCGATGCCCGTGATGGCGATTATCGGGTCGCTGACCCCGCCCATGTCCGCGTATTCGGCCTCGATGCAGAACGTCTCGTCCCGGTCGATGAAGCCGGGGAACCGGTCGAGCAGCGCGTCGACGTCGCCGACGGCGTCGAGCAGCTGCATGGCGTCGAGGCGGACCAGGCAGCCGGACGGCGGCTCGGGGGTCGGCCGGACGAGGATCGGATAGCGGCTGGCCAGTAGGGTGCAGTTCCGGAGCGTGCAGTTCGGCGACCGGGAGACGTACAGCCCGTCGCGGTTCTCGCCGCGCTGGTCGATCCGGACGTTCGACACCACGGTCTCGGGCCGCTCGACGATCCAGACCGCGTAGCCGGTGGCGGCGCTGCCCCCGATCTGCACGTTCTCGATCCGGCCGCCGTGGGGGGCCGGCGGCGGCTGGTACTGCTTTCCGCCGGTGGGTGCCTTGGCGAGGATCGCCGTGCTCCCGTCGGAGTCGACGATGACCGTCGACGACTCGACGGTGAACTCGCCGCCGTTGTTGCCGACCGCGATCCCCGGGGAGCCGGGCGCGTCGCGGACGGCGACGTGGGTGTCCCGGACCGCGACCCCGGCGGTGTCCATCTGCCCGCTCTCGATCCGGACGCCGCGGGGGTTGAGGTAGTCGCCGGGGGCGTTCGGCCCGCCGACGTCGCCGACGTCGACCTCTATCGTCGCGCCCGTGAGCGTGCTCCCCTCGCTCCCGAGGCGGACCTGCGAGATGTCGTTGTTGCGGAACACGCCGCCCTCGACGGAGACGACGCCGTTCGTCCGGCTGGCGTAGATGCCGTTGTTCGGGAACTCCTCCAGCCGGCAGTCGACCAGCCGGACCGAGCCGCGGTGGCTCGGCCCGATGTAGATGCCGACGCGGCCGTCGCCGTGGTTGTACGTCCCGATCCGGCCGCCCTCGCGGGCGACGAACCGCTCGACGACGCCCTCGCCGTCGGGCGAGCGCACGATGGGGAGGAAGGCGCTGCCCACGGGGACGTTGCCGCCCTCGCCCCGCGGCCGGCTCCCCTCGCGGATCCCGCGGCCGACGACCCGCACGTCCCGGACGTCGAGGCCGTCGGAGACGCCGAGTTTGAGCGTCGGCGCGCAGTTGTCCGCCGACGCGTCGACCCGGACGTTCCGGAACAGCAGGTCCCGGCCGCGGTCGACGACGATCCACTTGCCGTTGTGGCCGGCCGGGGCCTCGAAGGTGACGTCGCCGTCGCCCACGATCCCGAGGTGCTCCCGCTCGAAGACGCGGTTCGTCTCCTCGAACCGGTAGGTCCCCGCGGGGAACCGGAGGAGCGTGTCGTCGCCGGCGGCCTCCCGGAACGCGTCGTCGCAGGGCTCCGACCCGTCGGGGTCACAGCCGGCGTCCTCGACCATGTCGACGACGGTCCCGTACTCCT
The DNA here is from genome assembly GCF_004785955.1 of Halostella litorea. Taxonomy (NCBI): domain Archaea; kingdom Methanobacteriati; phylum Methanobacteriota; class Halobacteria; order Halobacteriales; family Natronoarchaeaceae; genus Halostella; species Halostella litorea. The sequence goes on from NZ_SJER01000006.1 coordinate 96,886, forward strand.
CGGCGAGCGCGTCCGCGTCCGGTTCCTCCGGCGTCGGGAGCGTCCCGTCCGGGTCCTGCGGGGGGGCCCCCGGCGTCGGGGCCGTCGTCCCCTCGCCGGACGGGTCGTTCCAGCATCCGGCGAGGGTCGCGGTCGCGCCCGTCCCGGCGAGCAGTTTCAGGTACGTGCGACGGTTCATCGCTGACTACACGGTACTAGTCGGCTTGGGCACCATTGTTATGGCGGGCGTTCCCCCGGTAAGTCGGCGCTTCGGGCGCGCGGGCCGCGCTACCGGGGGACCCCCGGGAGGCCGTCGGCGACCCACAGCGCCGCCGCCAGCAGGAGCACGGCCGCCTCGGCGAGCAGGTAGAGCCGCCCGACGGGCGTGGCGAGGAACGCGCCGAAATCGCCCCATAACGCCGCGACGCGGGCGATCAGCGCCGTCCCCTCGCGCGACGGACGGGAGACGAGCGGCCAGAGCAGGAAGCCGACCCGGAGCCGACCGCCGAGCGAGTTGAACAGCACGTCGCCGGCGAGATGCGAGAGGTAGCCGACGCCGAAGGCGAGGCCGACCCCGGGGACGCCGGCCCGGGCGGCCAGCGCCCCGCCGACGGCGACCGCGGGGACGGCGAAAAACACCGAGTGGCCGAGCGAGAGGCCGCTCGGGAGGACGCCCAGCCACCAGGCGAGGGGCTTGTCGATCAGGTCTGGGAGTTGGGTCGCGACGGCGAGGACGACCGCCTCGACGCCGGTCGGGGCGCGGGCCGCGGAGAGCCGAACGCTCGGGGAGAACAGCAGGTAGCCGACGGCCAAGTGCTCCCAGGGCCACATCGACCGCGTCACTCACCCCACGCGACGTCGATCGAGAGGTAGACGCTCTCGTACGCGGTCCCGTTGCTCACGGTCCCGGGCGCGTCGCCCCGGTAGAGGTAGTACGTGAGCCGGAGGTCGTCGCCGACCAGTTCCGGCGCGGCGGCGTGGCGCTGCCGCCACATCTCCCCGGGCCCGACGGTCGCCCCGAACCGGTCCAGTTCCTGCCGTTCGAGGACCCGGACCCCCTCGGCGGTCGGCTCGACCCGCTCGACGACGGCGACGACGGTGTAGTTCGTCTCGCTCCCCTCGCTGTTCTCCACGCTGACGACCAGGTCCGTCGTCTCCCCCCTCGTGAGGTTCGTGTCGTAACCGTCGGCCTCCAGCCCGCCCGACTCGTTCTCGGTGAGGAGGGCGATGGAGCTGTACGACTCGCCGTCCTGCGGGGCCGCGAGCGCGTAGCCCATCGTCCCCGCGGCGAGGAGGACGCTCAGGACCAGCACGGCGTTGACGACCCCGACGGACCGCCGGTCGGTGCCGAGCACCGCCCCCCGGAGTTCGGCGGCCCACCGTGCGGCCGGCACCCGGAACCGGGCGTCCGCCGGGATGCGCATGCGCCGCACCGCCGCCACCGCGGCACCGAGACAGACCGCGCCCACGAACACGGCGACGACCGCGGGCGCGGCGAGCGCGAGTGGCGACGCCGCGATAGCCAGCGTCAGCAGGGGCAGGACGGCCACGCTCATCCCGAAGGCGAGCGCGGCGCGCTCGACGCCGTCGACCCCCGCGGGCGCGTCGTCGGCGCGGCCGGCGAGGAACCGGTCGGGCGTCGCGGCGTCCGGCCGCCCCGGGAACGCGGCGGCGACGACGACGTACCCCGGGAGGAACAGCAGGAGCGGCACCCCGACCGCGGCGCGCAGGAGGGCCGGCCCCACCCCGGCGAACACGACGACGCCGGCGACGAGCGCGAACCCGACGGCGACGACGAGGTCGAGCGGGAGACGGCCCAGCCGACTCCGGGGGGAGTCGTTCGTCCTCCGGTACTTCATCCGGCTCTGTGCGGCGGGGACGGGCGATGTCGGAGCTGTACGGGCGCGTCGTCGACTCGGTCCGGCATGCTGTACTCTGCGTTCGCTTGCCCCGTCGGAAGCTTTGTTATACTGACCCTACGGCACCCGCCGCGGCGCGCGCCGGCCGCGGGCGACGCCGGCCGCTCGCTCGCCGTCGCCGCCGAGGGCCGTCCGCAGGGCCGGCATCCGCCCGGAAGACGGCTAGTAAGCCGTCGTTACTCGTCGATATCGGCCGCGTACGGGACGCAACGCGTCTCGGCTCGGGCGTCGCTGAACCGGCCGGGGTTCCTGTCAGGATAAGTCCCGTTTACCGGTGGTTGGTAAGTACGTGGGACGGGATCGATCGTAGCCGGTATCCATCCCGCAACGACGCTCCCCGAGGTGGGTGGTAGGCCGCCAGAACCCTTATCCCGGTAAGGGCCGCCTGCCGTAGATATGACGCGACCGCCCGCCGCCGACCGTCGACGGATCGCAGGGCCTACCGACCGGAAACACGAGCTTATCCCCCGCACCGACGGGGGACGCGGGGGCCGGTAGCGATGTCCGAGCACGCCCCCCAGGAGACCGTGCGCGTGGAGTGGGCCAAGCAGGACACCGACCCGGACCTGACGGCCGACCTCGACTACCGGCTCGACGACTGGGAGGTCGTCGACGCCCGCACCGCCGGCGGCGAGCAGCTGATGTTCCTGCCCAACGACGAGGAGCTGATCAAGGAGGAGGCGTTCATCGTCGCCGACCCCGACTCGGTCCGCGACCTCGGCGAGAGCGTCTGACCGACGGGCGATCACCGGGAAACAGTAAGAGCGAGTATATCAGTTCTCACCGACCGGCGCGCCAGAGATCCGCTGTGCGGTCAGGTACTCCGACATCGCGTAGGCCATCCACGCCTGGCACCACCGCATGAGCGTGATGCGCTTCGTGTAGAACCGCCCCTTTCTGAAGTAGAACCGCCCGTCGCCCGCGTAGAGGTTCCGCAGCGTCCACCGGAGGATCCGCTCGGCGACGTCCAGTTCGCCCGCGTAGGTGAACACGAGGATCCCCTGGGCGGCGGCGTGGATGTCCCGCGGGTACGCGTTCTCCTCGTCGAACCGCGGCGCGCCGTCGGCCTCGAACAGGCCGCGGTAGAACGACAGCGCGCGGTCGACCGTATCGTCGTAGCGCGACGACCCCGTGAGCGAGCGGTACTGCTGGAACGCCTCGACGACGAAGCCGTTGTGGTGGCTGTCCATCGACAGGTGCGACGCGTCGGCCGGCTCCCGGTAGTGCCAGCCGCCGACGTCGGTCTGGAGCCGCGCGATGTGGTCGAGTATCTTCGTCGCGCGGTCGAGCAACACGCGGTCCCCGAAGAAGTCGTACAGTTCGACGAGGATGCGGGCGCCGAGCGCGCCCGCGTTGATGGTGTAGTAGTCGTCGGAGTGGTTCATGTGGTAGTTGATGATGGCGCCGTCGCCGCCGTCGACCTCGCGGTAGTCGAGGTCGTCGGTGACGAACGCCGCGGCGGTGCGGGCCATCTCCGGGTACCGCGAGTCGATGTCCGCGCCGGCGAGCAGCGCCTTCACCCCGTAGGAGGTCGACACCACGTCGGGGTCGTTCGGGACGCCGCGGCCGTCGAGGTGCTGGATCTCGTGGTTGTGGCCGCCGCAGTAGCCGCTGTACCCCCGCGACCGGTTCTCGACGAGCCAGTCGAGGAGGTCGCGGGCCTCCGCCAGGTAGTTGGCCCCGTCCGCGGGGTCGTAGTCGATGTCGGTCGTGAGGCGGTCGAAGTTCAGGTTCGTCATGGCGAACAGCGCCGTCCCCTTGTAGTTGCGGCGCTGCTCGACGAGGAACAGCGGGCGGACGTTGACGGGGGCGCGCTTTATCGTCTCCTGGAACGCGAGGTTGACCCACTTGTTGTCGACCGGGAGCGCCCGCCGGATCCGGCTCGACATGCCGTCGCCGTAGTCCCAGCCGGTGTAGTCGCGGCGGCGGGCGTACGCGAGCGTGTCCCGCAGGACGCGGAGCACGGTCGGGCCGTTCGACCGGGCGCGGTCCGCGGAGCGGTGCGTCTCGTGTGTCGCGTTCGGTGATTGCAGGGTCATGGAAGGGTGCGTCTCGTCGGCGTGCGCTCCGCCCGAAAACCGGGGTTCACAGTGGTCGTCGTACGGGTCGGGTCGGTTTTGTTATGGACCTCTTAGCCGCTGAACCGGGGTTTGGCGGCCGAATGCGGCGGTCTGATGGCCGAAGCGGCCCGCTTGCCGAACGGCGACGGGGCCGGACGCCCGGCGACGGTTGCAGGGGTTATCCGGCCCGAACTCGCCGCGGGGGCGGGTCAAGAGCCGGCTAACAAAGGCCGGGCACGGCGGAACGTCCACCGATGAGACAGCTGTTTTTCACGAACACGCCGGCGCACGTCCACCTGTACAAACACGCGGTCCGACGGCTCCGCGCGGACGGCCACGACGCGCGGATCCTCGCCCGGGACTACGGCTGTACGATACCGCTGCTGGAGTGGTACGACCTCCCCTACGAGACGTACGGCTACTGCGGGACGAGCAAGTACTCGCTCCTGCGGAACGTCGTCGGCCACTACCGGAACATCCTGACCGCCGCCGTCCGGTTCGACCCCGACCTCGTGTTCGGGATGGGCGCGTACGCGGCCCACGCCGGGGCCGTGACGCGGACGCCGGTCGTGCTCCTCCTCGACTCCGAGCCGACGACGCTCGACCACCGGATCTCCGCGCCGTTCGCCGACGCCATGCTGACGCCGGCGGCCTTCCGGAAGGACCTGGGCGAGAACCACTACGAGTTCCGCGGGTTCAAGGAGTCGGCGTACCTCCACCCCGACGCCTACGAGCCGGCGGGCGACGTGCGGGCCAAACTCGGCCTCGGCGACGACGAGCGGTTCGTCCTCCTGCGGTTCAACGCCTTCGGCTCGCACCACGACGTCGGCGAAGGCGGGTTCAGCCCCGCACAGCGGCGCCAGTTGGTCGAGCGGCTGGCCGAGGAGGCGACGGTGCTGCTCTCCGACGAGGGCGACGACGTCGACGCCGACGCGCTGCCGGCCCGCGAGTTCGACTGCCACCCGGCGCTGCTCCACGACGCGCTCGCCGAGGCGGACCTGCTGGTCGCGGACACGCAGACGATGGTGACGGAGGCGGCGCTGCTGGGGACGCCCGCGATCCGCTCGAACTCGTGGGTCGGCGAGGACGACATGGGGAACTTCATCGAACTCGAGCGGCGCGACCTCGTCCGCAACCTGCGGTCGTTCGACGACGTGCTCGACGCGGCGACCGAACTGCTGGCCGACGAAGACGCTCCGGCGCGCTGGGCCGAGCGGCGCGCGCAGTTCATGGCCGAGACGGTGAACCTCACCGACGTGATCGTCGACGTGGCGACCGATCCGGGGTCGATCGACTCGGTCGCCGGCCTGTCGCGGCGCGGGACGGCCGACCTGTCCGAGTCGGCGGACGCGCGGCGGCTGCGGCGCGGCCGCGAGCGCGGCGGGCGGACGGAGTGAGAACGGGAACCCGCGTCAGCTGACGAGGTTGTAGGCGCTTTTCGCGAGCTTCATGCCGGTGCCGCTCGACTCGACGACGTAGTAGGGCCGCAGGTCCGCAGCGAACTTCGCCTTGTAGCGACAGAGCCGCTCGGTGTTCGCGCCGACCAGGTCGTACTGGTGGACCGAGTCGAGGTCCGGGTTCTCGACGATGTCCCGGATGATCCCCCAGTGGAGCAGCCCGTTGACGCCCGTCCCCTCGTACTCGGCGCGGGTGCCGCCCTGCCAGAAGTACGCCGCGTCGTTCGAGTACAGCGCGACGATGCCGCTGAGGAACTCGCCGTCCGGCGCGCGGGCGACGTACACCCGACAGCGGTCGCCCAGCGCGTCGACGAGGTCGCGCACGAACGGCCACGTGACCGGGAGCGACGAGTCGGTGTCCTCGTAGCGGTCCGCCGTCCGGTCGAACACCCGTTTCGCGGCCGTGCGCCCCTCGACGGAGAGTTCGACGTCGGACTCCCGGGCGTCCCGTATCTCCCGGCGGAGACTGCTGCTGAACGACCCCAGCACGTCGTCGAGCGAGCGGCCGTCGAGCGCGAGCCGGTAGGTGAAGGCGGTGTCGAGCGAGAGGTCGGCCCACTCGAACGGCCGCGGGTCGCCGTAGTCGGGCGCGGTGACGGTCCGGAACAGCGTGTTCGACGCGTCGGCGTCGAGTTCGTCGATGACCCCCTCGGCGAACCGGCGGTTCAGCTTCTCGCGCTTGCGCCGCTTCGGCGAGTTCGGCATCAGCACCGGGCCCATGTGGGGCACGCTCATCGACGGCGGCGGCGAGGTGACGGCGCGGCCGACGGGGCCGTGCCGGACGAACGCCGGGAACAGCGCGACCGGCTGCTGGCCCTTGAACCCGCCGAGGAGCCGCATGTCAGCCGTGGTGTGGTCGTCTATCGTGCGGAGCGCCTCGGGGGTGTGAAACACCTCGAAGCCGTCGGACGGCAGGGCGTCGGCCCAGTCGTCCAACGAGAGCGGTTCGATGTTCATTCGGTGTCTCCCTCGTTCGGTTAGTGTTTTGTTATCCTCCGTATACTCGCCCGGTCGGCGTCCGAAGCGCCGTCGTCGGCCGGGGCGAGCCCGCGGTACAGCTGGCCCGGCGGGCCGACCCAGCCGCCCATCTCCTTCGCCCGCTCTATCAGGCGGCGGTACAGGCGGCGGTAGCCGGGGAACTCGTTCTCGTTGAAAAAGCGCGGGTGCCACAGCGCGGTCATCACCGCGTCGTTCGCCGCGGCCTCGAACAGCAGGTCCTCGCAGGCGTCGAACGCGCGGTCGAACGACCGGCCGGGGTCCGGGAGCGCCACCTCCATCGCGGTCAGCGGGAACACGACGAACTCGTCGTCGAACGGCCGGAGCGGGTCGTAGCCGTACTGGAACCCGTACTCGGTCGCGGAGCCGAGGCTCGCGTCGTACCGGAGCCCGACCTCGGTGTGGTGCCGCCAGGTGTCGGGCACGTCGAGGTTGAGGTAGTGCTGGCGGCCGCCGACGACGGGGTGGCCGAGCACGTCCTCCAGCACCGCCTTCTCGTAGCGGAGCCGCTCGACGTCGCGGTAGGAGCCAAAGGAGCCGTGCAGCCCGACCTCCCAGCCGCCGCCGTCGAGTTCGCGTATCTCGTCGGCGATCGCTTCCGACTCGACGTCGTACCGGCCGAGGTGTTGGACCCACCTGTTCGGCCGGAGCCACTCGCGGGGCGGCAGGTCCCGGAACAGGTGGCGCTCGTTGAGGAAGTAAAACGCCGAGCGGACGCCGAGGTCGGCCTCCAGGTCGCGGATCTCGTCGAACTGCCAGTAGGGGTTCCGGCCGGGCAGCGCCGTCCGCAGGTGGTAGGTCGGCCGCTCCTTTATCGCGTAGTACAGCGACTGGTAGGTCTTGTACGGCCGGTCGACGTCGTGGGTGAGACAGAGCGCGAACTCGTGTCCGTCGGGGACCGCGTCGCCGTCAGACACGGTCCAACACCTCGCGGATCGTCTCGGCGGCCGCCCCGTCGCCGTACAGCGGCGGTTTCTCCGGCGGGACGAAGTCGGCGGACAGCGCCTCGCGGATCGCCGGCTCGTCGGCCCCGACCAGCACGTTCCAGCCACAGTCGACCGTCTCGGTCCACTCCGTCTCGTCGCGCAGCGTCACGCAGGGCGTGTCGAGGTAGAACGCCTCCTTCTGGACGCCGCCGGAGTCGGTGGCGACCCGCTCGGCCCCGTCGAGCAGCCGGACGAAATCGAGGTAGCCGACGGGCTCGATCAGCCGGAGTTCGTCGGCGTACGCCTCCCAGAGCCCGTGCTCCTCCAGCGCGCCGACGGTACGGGGGTGGGCCGGGAACACGACGGGGCGGGGCGCGGCCGCCAGCCCCGACATGATCGCGTCCAGGCGGACGGGGTCGTCGGTGTTGCCCGCGCGGTGGACGGTCGCGAGGACGTACTCGCCGTCGTCGACGCCGAGTTCGGCGAGGAACGACGACCCCTCGGCCGCCCGCTCGCGGGCGTGGAGGATCGCGTCCTGCATCACGTCCCCGGTGACCGCGACGCCCTCCGTGATCCCCTCCTCGCGGAGGTTCGCCGCGGCCGCCTCGCTCGGCGCGAACAGCAGGTCCGAGGCGTGGTCCGTGAGCACGCGGTTGACCTCCTCGGGCATCGCCCAGTTGTCGCTCCGGAGGCCGGCCTCGACGTGGGCGACCGCGGCGTCCTCCTTGGCCGCGACGACCGCGCCGGCCAGCGTCGAGTTCGTGTCGCCGTACAGCAACACGGCGTCGGGGTCCTCCGCGTCGACCAGCTCCTCGATCCCGGTCATCATCTCGGCGGTCTGGGTCGCGTGCGTGGCGGAGCCGACGCCGAGGTGGTGGTCCGGCTCGGGGATGTCCAACTCCTCGAAGAACACGTCCGAGAGGCCCTCGTCGTAGTGCTGGCCCGTGTGGACGAGCACTTCATCGTGGCCGTCCCGGAGCGCGCGGGAGACGGGGAACGCCTTCACGAACTGGGGGCGCGCGCCGACGACGGTCAGCACCTTCATCGCCGCTCACCCCACGTGCCGCGTTCGAGGCTCTCGTTGTGTCGCTTGTCGAATATCATCGCTAGCGTACAGAGCGTGCCGCCCAGCAGCACGAACAGCAGCCCGAACGCGCCGGCGACGAGCCCCGCGCCGGCGGCCAGCGCCAGCCCGCCCAGGGCGAGGCCGGAGAGGCCGCCCGCGACGCCGAGGCCGTACAGGAACACGAGCGGGTGGAAGTCGTACACGAGGTAGCGCGTCTTGAGCCGCCACAGGAACCCGCGGAGCAGCAGCGCCGACAGGCGGGGGATGAACTCGGTGTACCGGATGCCGCTCTGCTCGTCGCCGTACACCGCCTCCATCGGCACGTCGGCCACGCGGAGCCCGCGGGCGTTGAGCTTCACGAGCACGTCGTTGCAGAAGCCGTACCGGTCGTACAGGTTGTCGAAGTCGAGGCGCTCCAGCGCCCGCAGTGAGACGGCGGTGTAGCCGTTCTGCGGGTCGACCATCCGCCAGTAGCCGCTGGCCACCTTCGTGAGGAAGGTCAGGACGGAGTTGCCGAACAGCCGCCAGCGGCTCATCCCGTCCCAGTGGGCCGGCGAGATGAGGCGGTTCCCCTTCGCGTAGTCGGCCTCGCCGGAGACGACCGGCTCGATGATCCGGTGGAGGATGTCGGGGTTCATCTGCCCGTCGCCGTTCATCACCGCCGTCACGTCGAGGCCGTCCTCGCGGGCGCGTTCGTACCCGGTCTTGATTGCGGCCCCGACGCCGCGGTTCTCCTCGTGGCGGATCGGCACCACCCGCGGGTCGAAGGCGACGCCGCCGTCCGCGACGGGCGGGTCCGTCGGCCGGGCGTTGGCCGCCGCCGCGTGTCGCTGTATCTCCGCCCACGTGTCGTCGGTCGAGCGGTCGTCGACGACGTACGCGCGGTCGACGAACTCCGGAAGGGTGTCTATCACCTCCCCGACGAACCCCTCCTCGTCGTACGCCGGCACGACGACGCCGACAGTTTTGCCCCGGTACATCGTCACCCGCTCCCGACGGTGTACACGCGGTGGTCGGTGTGGTCGAGGTCGAGCGCGTCGCGCCCGTCGACGACGACGAGTTCCTCGTCGAACGCCGTCCAGTCGATGTCCTCGAACTCCTCGTGTGCGGTGACCAGGACGGCGGCGTCGAGGTCGAGGTCGGTGATCGAGTCGACCGACGCGCCGTAGGCGTCGAACTCCGAGAAGTCGTCGAGCATCGGGTCGGCCGCGACGACCGTCGCGCCGAACTGGTTCAGCTTCTCGGCGATGGGCTTGGCGGGCGTCTTCCGCGTCTCCGCGACGCCGGGCCGGTAGGTGACGCCGAGGACGAGCACGGCGGCGTCCTCGACGTGGGTGCCGACGCGCTGGAGCCCCTCGACGAGCTTGCGGACGGCGAAGACGGGCATCCCGTCGTTGACCTCGCGGGCCGTCCGCAACAGCGGCGCGTCGCTGGCCAGCTCCCGGATGAGGAAGTACGGGTAGTAGGGGATGCAGTGGCCGCCGACGCCGACGCCGGGGTCGTGGATGTCACAGAACGGCTGGGTGTTGGCCACCTCGATGGCCTCGTTGACGTCGACCCCGAGTTCGTCCGTGAAGCTCGCCAGCTC
>NZ_SJER01000007.1 GCF_004785955.1 Halostella litorea
GGTGGGCAGTCGCTCCAGCGTCCGAGAGTGGCTTGAACAGTTCATGCATTACTACAACCGCCACAGACCCCACCAAGCTCTCGATGGAAAAACGCCGATCGAGAAACTCCAGAACTAGACAGTGCCTCCTGGAGTTTTGTGTCAGTGAGATAGTCTGAACTAAACCAGAAATATATCCTACCTTTGTGTTTATTTTGACTGAGAAATGTTAGAAGTTCTGAATGTCCCCAGAAAACAAACTCCACATCCATACCCTCTTCCTCAGCCCATTTCTCCCACTTTTCCTTCCGATCATTCCATTTCTCTAGGGCAGTTTTGATGCCCTCCCTCGGACTATGAGGTCTATCACAGGGAACGCAGACAAAGTAGCGACTTAGACTAGGGTAGTTCTCTAGGGCTTGTTTCACAGAGCTGTCGATCTGAGACAGGCTCTCGTTGTTTATCCTATCAACATATTTCGCTTGCCAACCCCATATTTCCCCTTCTGGGGATTCCCACTTACACTCAATTCCTGCGTCAGGGTCGCCAATACGCGTATATTTCCAGGATGCCGGGATTTCTTCGTACTTATGAGCGACTTGGCTGCATAACTCCTCGAACCCTTTTCTCCGAGAGTCCTCAATGGGCCTAATGTTTCCAAAATCCACAGATACACTCATTGATAATCCTCTCATCAGGGAGCCATTTCTAATCTATGGTGTTACTCCCTCTCAACCGCTGTTCAATCGAAGCGGTGAGAGTCGTTTCCAGAGATGGTGGTGCTTGACACACACCGTAATGAGATCGTCGAGTCGGTTGGCCCGGTGGGTGAGGTTGTGGCTGCGCGCGCAGCGAAGCGAGCACGGAGCGGAGGGTGGGGCGGCGGGGTCAGGGTCGGTCCGGCACACACCAAAAAAGAAGGGCGACGCGCTCGCCTACTCTTCCCACCACCGACCGCGCTCTGGGAATTCGATCCTGCTCCAGCCCGTGATGGCGATGCTGCACCGCCCCTGGTACCAGTTCTTCTTGACGGCCCGGAACCGGACCGTCTCACCTTCACTCACGACCGTCTTCCGAGAGGCCTCCCAGATGGTGAACTTGATCTTCCCGCTATCGTCCTCGATCAACCCGACCTGAGAAATCGAGGTATCACTCGGATCCCAGAGCTGCGTGATTTCACCTTCGACCGTCACCTCACCGACCGGGACGTCCGGCACGTCCGCGATGGGCACGATCGCCCCCGGCGCCGCCTTCAACTCCTCGAGGGTCTCCAGCACCGCCTTCGTGACGTCCCGACCGCGCTGCACCTTCTCGGCCAGCTGCTTCGCGACGACCGCTCTCGACCAGCCGCCCTGCACTTCGTCGCTGATCCGCATCGCCTGCTCGTTGACCGCCGCGAGTTCGTCTTGCGTCAGCATCTCTCGGGGATCCGTGCGCTCCGCCGGCGCCGGCTCGTCACGACCACACTGCTCGCTGACGACCTCTCGCGTGCGCTGCTCGCGACCCTCCTGCGTTCCGAGCTCGGCCTGGGCACTGATGCGCTCCAGTTCGGCTTCCCGCGCCCGAATGCGCTCTTCCTGTTCGAGGGTGACCCCGTGAATCCGGTCCTCGCTCGTGTCCGCGATCCCGTCCGGGTGGTTCGCATCCACCTTCGCCTGCGTCTCCTGCTCGACCGCCGCCTCGAACTCCGGCGTCTCGTCGACGACCGGGAAGCCGTCTTCATCGACCGCCTGACCGCCCGCTTTCTCGAATGCCTGTTCATCGACCGAAACGACCTTTCCGCTAGCGTTGTTACTGGACATTGGTATCTCTCCAAGGTACCACTGAAGGCGCTCACGCGCCGACACCGCGATGCTACTACATCGCGGTTTTCCGACGACAACGACCGACAGAACCATCTGCGCGCTCTCGCTCGCGCCTTCGCGAGCGCCCTACCGGGCGCGAGCGAGAGCGCGCCTGCATGAGGTGGCCCCAACCAGCACCGCGCGCCGACCCGCCCGGAGCGAGCGGCCAGCGGAGTAAGCGTGGGGGGTGAGCAGCCACGCCGCGCAACCCCCCGCGCTTACCCGCTGGCGTCGAGACCAGATTCATTTTAGCCCGGAACGGGCGCGGGCGGTGCGGAGAGCGCCCGCACGCCCGGAATGGTCGGTCGCGAGCGACGCAGAGGGCGGCAGCGGCGAGCGGGGCGGGCCGTCACGTACTCACCTGTCCAGCCGGCCACGTCGCTCGGTGAGCCATTCACCGTCCTGGTGGACTCAGAAAGGGCGAGGCCGCCTCGGCCGTCCCCCGACCCCGCAAGCACCACAGGTACGAGGCGCGCAGCGGCGGTCGCGGGACGTCGAGCGGCCGAGGGCTTTCGAGAACACTCCCTGTCTCCGCAACGAACGTCGTTATTCGTTGACGCACCCGGACTCATCCTCGACGATGACGTCGACACCGTCCGGTGAGACCTCGAGTGGAATCCCTTCGACAGTAAACTGGACGGCGATGTCCCCATCGGATGAGGCAAGCAACTGTTCGAGCGCATCGATGTCCACGTAATCGTGGAGTTGATAGCCGTCGTCTTCGAGCCCGCATGTCTCCAGTGTCTCGATGATCTCGACGACGAGGTCATTCGGTCCGCCCGAACTGTCCGCTGGAGGGGAATGCATCTGAACACTCGGGGCTTTGGGTGACAGACGTTTAAAACGTTAGGAGTCAACCACAGAAGCGATACGCTTCTCTATTTGACTTAGCGCGTTCGGGATAGTGTCGGCGCAACCAGAAGCGATTATGCGCTTTGACGCCGACTGGATGTCTCGCGCCGATGACCGCATTCTGGAGCATCTCTCTGAGGACGGCCCTGATACCCCCAAGGAAATGGCTGATAGCGACCGCGTCCGGTTCTTCCGGCAACACATCAACGCCCGCTGCAAGACACTCGTCGAATATCGACTCCTCGTCCACCTCGGCAACGGTGTCTACGACATCACACGAGAGGGCGAGCAGTATCTCGCCGGCGACCTCGACGCTCGTGACCTCGACCCCGAATAGCGTCAGCTGTCGCCGGCGACTAGGTCCTCGATGAACCGGAAGCCGTTCACAAACGTCACCGAGTCACCGTACCCCTCACTTGCGAGTACGGTTTCGGCGCCTTCGCCGGCCGCGATGTCGGTCGTGTAGATGTACACCTCGGTCGCCGTCCCCGCGCTGAGATGCTGGGCAGCCAGGGCGGCGAGGGCGGCGTCGGCACGCTCGACTTCGTCGGCAGGGCGATTATCGGCGTTCGCGATGTACCGCTGGACGCCATCCATCACTCGCGAGACGACCGGCTCGGAGAACTCGAGCGGCGCCGCAACCGTCGCCCATCCCTCGTCGATCGCGGTGTCGACGGGTGGCGCCTCGACGTCGGACTCGTCGACAGTCAGCTCCTCGTACACCCGTTCCGGGAGGACGAAGGTGACGTCGTTCCGGCGAGCGAATCGCCGAACAGCCTTGTACCGGCTGTTCGACGGCTGTCCCATCGCGACGAACAGGCCGGTGTCAGCAATGTGGAGCCGGCTCACGCGTCGTTTGCGCCGTCGCCGTCGATATCCAACTCGTCGAGTCCCGCCCCAGCTTCCTCGATGTCGTAGTGCTCGTGGACGACGGGCCGGAGCGCCTGGAGGATCATCTCTGCAGCCAGCGGCGAAATGTCGAGGTCTTCGGCCATCAGCCGGTGGGTCACTTCCCCACGCTCCCGAGCGACGGCGTAGGTGAGCGCCGTCGCGAGGCCGGCGACGCCGTGGCGGTCGATGTAGGTGTCGATGTCGGCGTCCGTCTCGCGGCGGCCGACGGCGTCGATCAGCGCCGGCGTGATCGTGTACTCGCGGTCACTGGCGGCCGTCGTCACGGTCAGGTCGATCTCCCGAGCAGCGTACCGGCGCGGCTGCTCGTCGTCGGTGACGTCGACGACGCCGGCGTCGACGAGCCGGTTGACGTAGCTGTAGGCGGTTCCCTGTGCGAGCTCGAGGTCGTCCATCACGTCCTGGACGGTCGCCTCCCCCTCCCGGGCGAGGTACGCGTACAGCTGAGCCAGCTGTGGCTCCTCGAGGAGATCGGCGACCGAGAGGAAGTCCTGGACGATGTCGCCGTCGGCGCGATTTGAAGTGCGTGACACGGGTCGTTCTTGATTACAGTTTACAGCGAATCAGTAAAGAGTGTTGGGGTCACTCCGCCGGCGCCGCGACGAGATGCTCCTCGAGGTCACGCGTCCAGTAGGTGGCTAGGCCACCGGGGTTACAGCGGGCGCAAAACTGCAACGGGCCTTCCAGATGCCCCAGTTCGACCCGGAATCGCGTGAGCGCTGCGAGCGTGTCGACGACCAGCCCACAGCCGTCACAGGCGACGTGATCGCGCTCGTCGGGATCCGGCTCCGTCTGAATCGCGCAGTCGACACAGATTGGGTGGGTGACCCGCTCGTCCTGCCCCCAGGTGTGGGCCTCGCCAGTCTCGGTACCGGGCAGCGCGTCGCAAAACGCACAGCCGACAAGGGTCTGCTGCATCACTCGCCCTCCGCGTCGGCGTCGCGGCCGGCCGTCCAGCCGCGATGGAAGACGGCCAGCTGCGTCGATGAGTCGAACGTGGTGCCGCTCGGCTCGTGAACCAGAACTTGGTCTTCAGGAACCGGAGTGACGATGTCCGCGTCGACGAGGTCGTTGATCAGGTTCTGGGCTGTCCTGTCGTCGACGTCCGCCGTGTCGACGCTGGCGGCATCGCGGTCCTGGGCGAGCTGTTCCTTCTCGAACCGTTCGTAGTCGCGACTCGTGGCGTCGTGCGGATCGGGACCAGGCATGGTGAGTCACGCAGCGCACGCTATTGCGCGCTGCACGCCTCCTGGCGCCGATAAACAGTCAGGGCCGACAGTATCAGTCCGGTCGCGGGTCTCGATAGCCGATGACGGCGACGTCGTCGATGAACAGGACGCCCTTCATGAAGTCGAGCTTGGTCAGGCTGTGCTGGTAGAGGTTATGGCGGCCGAGATAGTTCACCGGCACTACCAGACAGCCGAACTCGATCTTTGGCCGGCCGTCCTTCTGGGTGCGGTACCCCTTCTGGAACTTGAGAAGGTCGTCGCTGACGTTCTTCCGCTCGCTCTTCTCGACCTCGATGGCGATGCGGGTGTCGGCGTCGTAGAGGTCGACGCTGTAATTAAACCCCTGATGCGACCAGAGCTTGCAGTTCGGGTTGTAACCGCCGGCGGCGTCCCCTTCGTACCCGTACTGCGAGAGCTTGTCGGCGATCGCGGCATCGAAGCCGCCGACCTCTGTGTGCTTCGTCGAGCCGTCGAAGACGCTTGCTGGGACGGCCTCGACGGCCGACCGAATCGACGCCAGCGCATCGTCCGGAAATACCTCGGACGAGGTTTGGGTGCGGCGCTCGCTCAGTTTGGTGACCTCCTCGACGACGACCATACTCGCACTCGACGAACAGTGCGCCGATAAAACCCGTCGCGACGGCCGTTCGTGCGGGCCAGCCGCCAGGATACACTCACTCGAGGGACAGGGCGGTGGGTGGGGGCGAGGGAGTGGATCCACCCCCAGCGTTAACCAACACCGTGTCGGTATCGACCGAGAATGTTGGTTAAGTCTAGCTGCTACGGCGTTCGGAGCTCTCGAACTGGCTTCACGACGAAGGTGTCTGGCTCGCTGGTTGCTTTCTCACCTGACCGCTCCGTTGACGTCGAAGACGACCCCGTGAGCTGGGTGATGAGCTCGTCGCGAACGGTTCGTCGAGGGACGGTGGTCTCGTGCCAGCCCAGCCGGTCGTCGAAGTGCCGTTTCTGGAACTGCTCGCCGACGTCGTCGGCGGCGACGTACTGCGTCCGCGACGACCGTCCGACCTGCCGGGAGACGAAGACGGCGCCCACGGCCTCGTGCGTGAGTTCGACGAGAGCACACTCCACGAGGGCGACGACCGACGCGTGATCCCGGTCGGTCGGAACCGCCATCTCGAGGTCCGCCCACGGCGCCTCATCGTCGGGGGTAGTTCCTGCGTGATCCGCTGCTCGTGTCTTGCTGCGTTGGTCCGAAGCCATCGTCTATCGGGGCACGTGATGCGCCCCGCCACCCCCTCGTGGGGGCAACAGACCCCACCGAAACGCACCCGCTCAACCTATGCGCAAAATCTGATACTTGTGTAGTTTCGCTACCTCCGTGACGGCCCCTCGGCCTGAGAGAGCCGGCGGCCTTCGCACATTGCATATCGCCTCTTTCTTTGGACGAAATCCGCGATATGCAAGGCGAAATAACGGACTCAAATTGCAGAAGAACCTCGTCGGGCTGATTTGAGGGCGTAGAAAGTGCCTCGACGAGTTCCGAGATGATGCTGTGAATTCAAAAATTGCTCGACGGCGGGGTAACGAAGGTGATCACGGGCGTATCTGAATTTCTTGGCGCTACTACTCCACCTCATCTTAGTCTATCGAGGTTCCCCCAGACAGGACTTCAGGTCGTGAAACGCCCCGATTCTCCCGATTCTGGTCGTCATAGCCGCTGAAAATTGCTCGACGGGGATTCAATGAGATCTGTTTCTACTTTTGAGTGGAATTGTTGTAATTCTCAGATTATGATAGGTTGTAGCTGTCGTGCTGAACACGCGAGCATCCGCGAGCGAAGTGAATACTAACCGCTCGAATGAATCGTCATCTCCGACGTTCTCGACTAGTGATGTCACCAAGGAGTATGAGGACACGGCAGAGTTGGTTGGCCAGGGTGAGCCAATTCAACACACTGTGTAAAGTAACACGGGTTTATGGGTCTATGGCGCGATGACGAGGTACGGAGCCCATCTGCACACTATGCGTTCGTGCCCCGATTATGAAGGGGTCGTTTGAGCCGGGTTACCGGACGAACAGGCAGTCTCCTCGTTCTCCTCGCGTGGCCGGCACGTGGGACGCATCACACACCACACGCGTTCCGCAACAGCCACTACCCACTAATGCCTGAGGCCGACGACGAGTTCCACGGAAATGAATGGTCGCAGACGATTATCGACTATCTAGCGGACTCAGACGACGGAACTGCATCGCTCGATGCTCTCATCGAGCACATCATCGACCAAGAGACGAACCCAGTCGCAGCTGACAGAGTTACCGTCAGCTACGAAGTAGTCCACGTGTGTCTCCCGAAACTCGAAGAGAACGGGGTCGTCAAGTTTAACGAACGAACCGAGACAATCAAATACCAACGACCAACAGCGTGATAACCCTGCGATCCGCCTACCGGAGATCCCCCGCAGCGCGCAAGAAGCAATAACGATCTTCTCGAAAAGAAAGTAAATCTGTAGTTCAGAATTGCTCAGCGGGACCCGCGGATTCCTCTTCGACCTGCTCGTACATCTCATCCGGGAACGGGAGGCTGCCCCAGATCGAGTAGGGACACTGGTCCTGGCCGATACAGTAGCGCTGTAGATCGTCGTTATCGCAGTTCATCGGCAACGGCGTGTCGCCGTCGATCGTGTTCGAGAATTCGTAGCGAACCTGGTACTCGGTCTCCTGCTCGTCGTACCACGGCCACCGGGAGAAGACGTCCTTGAGGTCCGCGACGATCTCGTCGAGGCTGCTGTCCTGGTACTGCGGCAGCCACATCACCATCCGCGCGAAGTTATAGAGATCCTTCCGGACGGGCTTCTTCTCGTGTAGCCGCTCCTCCATATTCGCCATACAGGGGAGTTCGAAGAGGTCCTCGATCTCTCGCACTTCGATCTGTTCGGCGCCGGTTCCGGCTCGCCCGATTCGGTACGTATTGACGCGCCCGTCGCGGTCGATCGTGACGGCCGAGTGGGACTCGTGGTCGGCCAGCGTCTTCGCGAGACTGCTCGGACTCGATATCCAGTCCGTTACAGAGGATTCCCACTCGTCCTCGGCGTCGTACGCCGTAACCGCTCGATAGAGCTCCTTCGCCGTGTGGAACTCACCCTTTTGCGCCACGTCATCGGGCGCATCACTAAGAGCCCGCCGGAGGACGCGAATCGTCCGTTCCCCACGGTCCCAGTTCCGCCAGATGCGCTCGTGATGGCCGGTCTCGAGGAAGCGGTCGATCCGCTCCGTAATTGCCGACTCGTTCGTGGTCAGCCACGATAGCTGGTCGTCGGAGAGCCCGTCTTCTTGCACCCGCAGGAGCTTCTTGAACGCCCGCTCAGCGTAGTCCCGATACTTGCTGTCGAAATCACCGACCGGGACGTACAGATTGTTGTCCTTCACTCGCGTCAGTATCTCCCCGCCATCGTCATTCCCTGTCGACGACTCGTCCTCCCGAACGAGACATTTGCGTGACGCCGCCGCCATCGGGATTTCGAGGTACAGGCCATCCCCGAACTCCGGCATCTCCGTGATGCCCGTACAGACCCGACCCGGATGTGGGCCATCCTCACCGGGCTCCTTGCTGTACAGCACGTCGGCGATGTCCTGCTGGAGTGATCCATCGCCGTGGGCGTGCATGAGGGAGGCGAGATTGTTGACGTACAGCTCCCGGATGTCGTAGAGCACCTGAATGTTCCGTGGTGACGCGTGCTCGAACTTCGGGTTTTCTTTCACACAGATCGCACTCAGCGTCGCGAGCACGGCGAGCGTCCCCGGTTCGTCGACGAACGGCTCTTCGGCGGCGTCGACACGGACCTGCTCTTTGAACGCCGCCGTCCCGAACCGCTCGACGTCGTTCACGAGGTCCTCTGGTTGGTCCTCGCCGTCGACGACGTATCGGTTGTAGCCACGCGTAAACAGCTGGTTGATGCGGGTCTCACCGTACTCCAGCGGGAGTGCCGCAACCCGATACGCCATGTCCTCGTCGTCGGTGGGGGTACTCGGACTCATTCGTCGATCACCTCGGGTGTCGCCGACCGAACGTCGAACGCCGGACTCTCGATTGGTTGAACGATGCTACAGACGTCGGCGTGCAGCGAGTAGGGCAGGCGAGCGACACGCCGGCGGTCGGCCGTCACGACGGGATCGATCGGGATGTCGTACGTCTCGAGGAGGAGGTCGTTCAACACTTCGCGACTCTGCTCGTCGTATCGGTGCGCCGGGTCGGTATCCAGCAGGTAGACGTGGACCCCCTGCCCGCTGTACACGACCATCGTCTCCTCGGCGTCGAAATCGTCCTCGAAGATGTCACGCACCTCGAACCCGTATTCGATGGCGCGGTCGATGTCTTCGAAGGCGTACGGATACCCCTCGGGAGCGGCATCGAGGATACCCGCAGCGTCGAGGAGCGCGTCGTCGCCCCGATCGTCGAGGTCCGTCGACACCATCTCGTCCGCTCGGTCTCGGGCGATCTCTTTCGCGTCGATGTCGACGAGGAGGACCCAGGGTCGTTCCCAGTGATCCAGCGCGTAGTAGACGGCGTCGGGCCGTGGGTCCGGTTGCTCCAGCACCTCCGGATCAGCAAGCGCGAACTTGCTCCGCCCCAGCGGGTCGTTGCGAGCGGGGTGGCGTATGAACTCGACGACGTCCTCGAGGTCGTCGAACTCGGGCGTCGTTCGGTCGCCCGACGCATCTGTTTGCCAGGTATCCCGCCGGATGAAGTCCTTGTCCGGCACCTCGTCTTTGCGCACCGGGTGGGACTCGCGAAAGGCGACGGCGTACTGTTTCGGGCCGGTCGCCGTGATGAATTCCGGCAGGTCGTCCAGATAGCGGGGGAACTCCTCGGCATAGTAGGCGTAAATCTCCTCGCGGGTCGCCTGTCGCCAGGTCATTGGTTGAGTTCCTGATCGAGATTTTTGAAGCCCCGAACGGTGGTCAGGCCCGCAGCATCGAACTCGTTGACGGCGTCTCTGATGGTCGCGAACGACCGTGCCGCCCGCCCGCTGACCCGCTCGTCGATTCGATCTGCGTCGGCAAGGCTCTCCAGGACATTGAGCGCCGTCTCGCGATTGTTGAAGGCCCAGATCGCGTCGGCGTCCACCGCGCTGAGTTTGTCGTAATCCTCGACCGGGGCGTGCCGGTTGTTACTCGCGAGCTCTGCTTCGCCGGCCCAGACGAGATCGCCGCCCTCGTCGAAGCCGGCCACGTCCAATACCGTGCCGTCGTCGGTTTCGTAGTACGGTTCCACCCGACCGACGTCGTCCCGCTGGTGGAGCCACAGCTCGAGGAGCCGGACGCCAACCTTGTGTGGCGTTTTCTCGCCGAGATCGCCCGCTCCTGGCCCCGCCTTCAATTCTCTCCCGAGGAGGTCTCGACCGTCCGGGAGGACGGTGTAGTACTTGCGCCCCGCCGCGGAGTCCGCTTCCAGGAGGTCCTGTTCTGTGAGCCGTTCCATATGGAGGTCGTCGTATTCGTCCCGGAGCTGGCTCATCCTGTCCAGTAGCGTGTACTCGTCGTCCTCTCGGTTCATCACGTCGAGGACCCGATTCAGGAATCGGACGTCGTCACGGCTGAGCCCGCGTTGTTGGAGTTCGTCATCGGGGACGGGTACGCTGCTTTCCTGGACGGGCGTTGCCCCGTTCTCCGTCTGCGCTGCTTGGTCACCAGCTGGGTCCTCGTCCGTTTCGGTGGCCTGCCCGAACAGGGGGCTCATCGCTGCCTCGTCTGCATCTGGGTCGCTGTCCGTCTCGACCTGGGTGGTCGACGTCGATGCGTCCTCGGCCGTCGATTCGCTGATGAACGCGGATTGCGTCGGGTCGGTCGCTGCATCGCCGTCGGCAGCCGAGCCCGTCGTCTCACCCCCCGAACTCCCCCAGCCAGTCTCCTCTGGGGAAGTGGTCGACTCAGTCGGCTCTCTCAGCCCGTACTGGGCCTGTGTCCGCTCGACCATCCGTGGCCGGGACACGGACTCGAAATGGTCTTCCTGGGGCTCTGTGAGCGGCTGGTCGCTTTCTGGATGGCCTGGCGCAATCGGGAGCGGCTTCAGCGAAAACGGCGGCGGCCCAGTCTCGCCGAACGACGGACTGGGGAGTTGGGCGATCCACTCGCCGCTCGGCAACGTGTTGATTCGGTTGCGGAGTTCGGTCGGGCTGAGGTCCTCGTGGGCAAGCGACTCCGCGAGGTCGCGCTCGATCGAGATGTTGCCGATGAGCTTGGTCTTGATGTTGTTCAGCACCTCGTCGTAGGCCCGCTCGTTCCGGTTCCGCACCTGCTCGGGGAACTGCATCACGAGGCCCATACTCAGGCCGAACGACCGGCCCTGCGGCAGGAGTTGTTCGGAGACGAGCTTCGTCGACGCGACCGGCGCCGCCTCCTCGATGATGAGGTTCGTGAGCTTCTCGTAGTCGGTCTGGCCGTCGCGCCGGCGCACCTGGACGGCGTCCCAGAGATTGCTCAACAGTAGTAGGGTGATCGCTCGCTGGGCCTCCGGCCGCAGGTCGCCGAGGTCGAAGATGATGGTGGCGTCTTTATCGAGGAACTCGCGGAAGTCGAACCGGTTGTCGACGTACTCGCCGGCGTCATTCTGCTCGGGGACGTGGCTGAAGATTCGCCGGAGATGCGCGTCCTCTTTGAGCTTGTCGAGGCGGTTCCCGACGGCGTCCATCGACACCTGGAACTGGTGGTTGTCCTTCGCGAAGTGGCGCGTCAGCGATTCCTCGATGTTCTGGTTATCCGCTGAGACCGGGGGAATCGTCTGGTCGCGCTGCATCCGGAGCGCGGCGGCGAAGAGGTCGTCCAAGCCGAACACGTCGCTCCCGTACTCCTCGTCGAACAGCGCCTTAATCAGGTAGCTGAGGATCTCGTTCGCGACGAACGCCTGCCCGTACTGCTCGCGGCCCATAATCATCCGGAGGATGTCGTGGAAGTGATCGACCTTGTCCTGAATCGCGTCCTCTCGGTTGCGACCGGCCTCGAGCGCAGGCCGGATGTCGAAGAAGGAGAACGCGGGGATTGTCTCCGGGACGCGGAAGTGGTAGACGTCGTCGAGGCCACTGAACCGCTCGTAGTGGCAGCGCAGGTAGTTCTCACACATCCCGTCCCCCTTCGGGTCGACGAGGACGACGGGGCCACCAGTCGTATCACGGAGCGAGAGCGCGTCGTTGATGATGGCCTTCGACTTCCCGCCACCAGTCGACGCGAACCGCCCGTAATGCGTCGGCAACAGGTCTGGCGGAATCCGAATGGGCTCCGGCCGTGGCTCACCGTTCTCGTCGAGCGCGTAGCCGATTGCCATCCCGTCTTGGAACTGCTGGATTAGATCCGGATTCGGCCACGGGAGCGGGTTCCGACTCTGCTGTTCGGCCCTGGTTCCTCGCGTCCCTTCGACGGTCAACTGTTCGGAGGAGGGAACGAGGACGAAGTTCGCGAGCTCCGTTCCACAGAGGACCAGCTCGGGGCGGGTCTTCCCCCGCCCCGTCATTAACTCGCGATTGAGGAGGCGCTGGAGAGCGGCCCGTGCCTTCTTCTCCTTCGTCTTCTCACGGAAGCCGCTGTCCCGGAGGCGTTGCCCCTCGACCTCGTAGAACGGACCATCAAGCGGGTCGAACACCGGGAGGAGCGAGTCCATCCGACCATCGAGGTCGTCGCGGATGGTGTCGGTGGGGACGCCGACGGCCCGGATGTTGACCGTGAACGACCGTTTGGCGTTCTTCGCGTCGATGTACTCGATCCGCTTCTCGACGGCCTCGCTGAGCTGCCGGTCGTCCTGGTCGCTCCGTTGCTCCTCGACCTCGAGCAACGACCCGACGACTTCCTGGAAGAACGTATCCCGGCCGTCGACGAGGTCCTCTTTCCGTACCTCCGAGTCGGACTGCCAGCTAGCACGCCGTTGGAAGACGACTTGGAACGCGGTCGGCGCTGTCGCCTCCATCAAGTGGTCGATCAGCGACGCCAGCGCCGCGCCGGGCTCGTCGACGGACGAGAGATCGCCGTTCGTTTCCTCTGCCGTGAACGGCGTCAGCGAGGTCATCCAGTCCTGCTTCCGCGACGCGGAGCCACACCACCGGACACCGAGCGGCGAGACAGCATCCTGTGCCGGGCGAGCCAGAATCGTTCCCGCCGGTGTCATCGTCGGCTTCTCGATGGCCCGTCGCTCTTCCTCGTCGTCTGGAAGTGCATCGGGCGGCGCTAGTTCGAGGGCTGAGTCCCCGACAGTCACGTGATGATCGGGGACGCTCGTGGCTGCCGTACCGCCGTCGACAACGGGGTCCGCTTCGGCTGGCTCGGAGTCCTCTGATTCCTCGTCGACGATGTCGTACTGTTCTGCCGGGCCAAACTCGTACTGCAGCCGCCCGGCCTCGTAGTGGTCGACGAATTCCTGCGGTGTGAACTTGACTGGCTGAATGAGCCGAGCGGCGACGTCGACGTCGACGCGCTCGATGTCGAACGTGCTTGGATAGATGGAGCGGAGGCGCTTCTCGAGCGTATCGAGGTGCGCATCGGCCCCGTAGAAGAACTCCACCGGGTCGTCCGGGCCATCACTGATTGCGAGGAACTCGAATCGGGGTGGTGTCTCGCTGTGGAGCGGGTTCAGCTTCGCCCCGAGACCCGACGAGCCGGGCGTGGTCAGCTTGTGGAGGCTGTCGAGGACTCGGGGGATGCTCTCCGGATCGAGTCGCTCGGATGTCGGCGTGACGCGCAGGTACTCAGCCATCGTTGGTCCCCTCCGTCGACCCGCCGTCTGGCTCAGCTTCGACGGCGTCTGATTCCTCGTTCGGTTCGCTCGTTTCGTTCGTTCCGTTCGTTGCTCGATGCTCGAGCTCTTCTTGGAACTCCTCCATCTCGGTATCGACGGCGTCGTCGCCGGCGCCGGGCAATGAAGACCGGATCTGTGAGGTCGGATCGAAGTCGATGACCTGCTTCTCCTTGGGCATCGCTTTGACCTGGATGCCGCGCCACTCGCCGTCGACGCCCACGAGTGCTTCGGAGAAGCCGGCGTCCTCGTTGCCGGGCACGGCGTCCTGGACGAACCGCATCTGTGCGTAGTTCAGGCCGAACTCATCAGCCCACTCCTCGTCCATCCCGTCGAGACGGTGGAACTGCTTGACCGCACACTGGTCCAGAATGGCCTCGCTCTCGGCGTGCTCGAAGAACTCGTCGACGGTCTGCGTGACCAAGCGGATTGAGAGGTCGTGGTGGCGGTGGTGCCGGAACACCGTTTCGAGGAACGCCAGGCTCGCGGCGTCCTGCATGATGTACCGCGCCTCGTCGATGTAGAACACGACCTCCTTCTCCGAGACTTTCGCCCGCTCGTAGACGAGCGAGATGAGCAACTGCATCGTCAGCGCCGTGCTGCTGTCGACGCTGCCCTCCTGCTGGGCGAGATCGAGGTAGATAACCTTCTCGTCCCGAATGTCGAAGTCGGACTCTTGGCCGAGGTTGGCGTGCCGACCGTCGTCCTCGAAGGGGCGGAGCTGGTCGAGTAGCCACGTCGCGTCTTCCTTGATCTTCCCCGCCTCCTCGTCGGACCGGACGACGAACTCCTCGGGGTCGTCAACCATGTCCTCGAAGACGTCCATCATATCCTGAATCGTCGGGCTCGGGTTGCCGTGCGTCGAGATGTCGTCGGTAATCCCGTTTCGCTTGTACGCCCGCTTGAGCCCGAGTTCGAGTGTCGTCCGGCGGTCGCCCAGCGAGATGCCGCGGAGGGCGAAGAAGTTCGTCAGGAAGCTCATCGCGTCGTCGAGCTTCTCGTTGAACGGGCTGGCGTCCTCGCCCATCGCCCGCTGGACGTGCTCGGGCGTCTCCCGAATCTCCAAGGGGTTCAGCCCGAGCGTCCCGCCGACCGTGATGCGTTTGGCGTCGAGTGCTTCGGCGACGCCGGCCCAGTTATTCAGCGGCTCGAGGATGATGCCGATACGGTCCTTGCTCTGCTCGATGGAGCGGATGAAGTTCTGCTTCGAACTGAACGACTTCCCCGAGCCGGTGTCGCCGACGGTGAACATCGCGTACCCGTTGTCCCTGGCGAACGGGTCGATGACCACCGGGCTCTGGTTGTCCTTGTGGATCCCGAACTCGACGCCGCCCTCCTCGAGGATCGTCGCGTTGTGCGGCGAGGAGAGCAACGCGCCGACGGCACCGCCGAGCGCAATCGACGTCCGCCCGAACTCGTTGTCGCCGATAGGTGCGGCGGACTGAAGGGCGAGATCCTGCCGACAGATCGCCGTCTTCGGCGTGAGGTTCGCCGGATCGTCGCGGAGCGCGCTCTTGACCTTCTGGACGGCGTCGCGGAGTTCCTCCTTCTCGTCGGCCCGGACCGTGATGAACATCCCCTGGTCGAAGACGTTCGCGCCGTTCTCGACGGCCTTGTACGTCGCTGCGGCCTCGTTGGCGCGTTCCTGCAGGTAGGCACTCCGGACACTCTGTTCGAGGTCGGCGTCCACTTGGAGGTCGTCAGCGATGTCCTGCAGTTCGTTCCGGGCCCGCTCCTGATTCTTCGGCGTGATGTGGGCTGTCAGATCGAACTGCACGTCCGTCATCTCGAAGAGCTCGGAGAGGTAGCCGTCGTTGGGGTAGTCCGGGTAGTCAGCGATGTACAGCGTCGTCGTCCACTGCTCGCCGACCCGTGCCGCGCGCGTCTCCCACTCGATCGCCGCCGGCGCCGTCACCGTCTTGTGTGACTCAGCGATGTCGTCGAGGAGTCGGCGTTCGGCCGCGCCCTGTTCGATGGTCTCCTCGTCGAGCAGATCCGAGAACTCGACCTCTTCCTCGTCGTCTTCGGTGTACCAGTCCCAGAGGAGTTTCCCGCCGATACCGACCAGTACCGCGAGCAGGATGTAGAGGGCCGCCCCTTCAGCTGAGGTTGGGTTCGTGAGCCACTCCGTGAGCTGGCCGACGGCTCCGCTGCCCGTCTGGAGGACGAGGTTACGCATCGTGGTCATCCTCCCGGCGCGAGTGGCCGATGATGGGTTGTTCGCGAACGACGCTCTCTGCGTCGTCGTACTCGTGTTCGCGGCCGTTCCAGAAGTCCATATTCAACACGAAGAGCTCGACCGTGCTGAGCCGGCGTGCGGACCAGCCCGACGCCTGCTGGATGAACTCCGACCGCACGTCGTTGACTCGGCTGTCCAGCTTCTCGAACATCTGGGCGCGGCGCTCGACGTCGGTGAGGTCCTCCCGGCGGGTCACGAACGGGTTGAACAGGAACCCGATGACGGGGAACTGCGTCAGCTTCTCGGCGGGCGTGCCCTCGTCGCGGAAGCGGTCGTAGACCTCCAGCGGGGTGACCTCGACGCCGATGTAGTACCGTACCTGCTGGATGCCCCGTTCGCGCATCTCCTTCGGCCGCGTCTCCCGATACTCCTCGAGGAGTTCCCGGAAGATGGGGTTTTCTTTGACGTCCTCGTCGTTCAGGCGGTCTTCGATGTTCTCGGTGATCTGTTCGACCGGGAACGAGCGGGTCGTGGCGTGGAGTTTGAGCTTCGAGTCCAGTTCCTTGTTGGCGAACTCCTCGCCGGCGTCTTGGAGCTGTGCCCAGTCGTCGGACATCGCGAAATCCATGTTGCCGGGGTTGATCTCGATGAACGCCTCCATCGTGCCGTCCGCGCGCTGGATCGCGCCAGCGCCCGGCCACGCCCGTTCGATGTTCGTGAGGTCCTGCGTCCGCTCGTCGGGCTTGAACGGCGTGTAGTTCGCGAGCCCGCCCTCGTTGCGCTCTGTCTCGTTGGTACTACTGTCGGCCTCCTCCGGGGCGCTGAACGTGATCTGGGGGCGCTTGACGTAGCGATAGACGTCTTTCGTCCACGTCCACGCGTTGAGGTGGTCGGGCGAGACGTAGACGATCGCGACGCCGAACCCGAAGCCACCTGCGACGAACGGCAGGGCGAGTGATTCGATGCCGGTGAGACCGGCGATGAACAGGCCGACGATCGGGAAGGCGATCAGGACGCCGACGTCGCCTTCCTCGATGTTGAGGTAGGGGATGCGACTCTCCTCACCGAACTGGTCCATGATGCGCCGTGCGGCTGCGTCTTCGTCGATGGACATGGATTGTTAGTAACCTCCAGGGTCGTTCTCGGTCCGCCGGTAGGACGGCGTCCCGCCGTCTTCGTCGCTGTTCGCGCCACGGGCTGCAGCTTTCTGCGCCACAGCGTGTCCCGCTGCGGCCTTCGGTCCCCATCGGGCCGCGGTCGTCGCGACGCCGGCGCCGCCGATGTAGGCTCCAGCGGCGACACCGCCGATGAGGGCCGCTCCTTTCGTCGCACCACCGAGAACCTTCGCCGTGAGTGGGGTCGCGTATTTGAACGTCTTCCACGTGACATAGAGCGCGACGAGAGGAAGTGAAGACGCGACGAGGTACTTGAGGAACGCTGTTCCCGGCGTCAACGTCCCTCCAGAGTAGAGTAGGTCGTATCCTTTGAGGACTATCGCCGCAGGCAGGGGTAGGATGGCCAATGGGACGAACCGTTTGCTGAACCCCATCGCGACATCAGAGAGGACAGGAATGTTGCCATAGGCGACGGCGAACGCGATGGGCATCCCGTACAGGTAGACGTAGAGGAGAATCTGCCGGATGTAGAACAGCGCCTCCAGTGCCCACATCGAAATTCCTCCCATAAGAGCAAAGAGGAGACCAAGACCGGGGTTGGTAATCGACCCCGTTATGAACTGCAACATAGCAGAGCCCAGCGAGGACAGCTCCGGCATCAGGGCAATCGTGAACCCATCAACAAGGTAGAGCGCGAGCGCTCCAATCCAGTACCAGGTAATAATCAGAAAGGCTCCGACCCAGGCAGTCTTCTTGGTCTTCCGAGCCTCGTACGCACTCCCGATATTGAAGATGCGGATAGTGTGTCGTCCCTGAACGCTCATCACAAGTAGCAGCAGAGAAATCAACATGATCTCGCCGCCGATGAGCCCTTCTTGGATTGCTGGCCAAGGGGCGTTACTTGGTTCTCCGAAAATGAACGTCCCGTCAGTCTGGGGAGTCGGAGTGCCAAACATCTCTTCGGTCAGCGTCTGATACCCCGACCGAAGCCCGTCCATGAACAGACCGATGAACCAATCGACGACGTCTTTGAAGCCCTCGAGAACGACGTCTATCAGGTCCACCATCGTTAGGCCTCCGTGATTGAAACCTCGCAGTCACTCATCTCCGTGGATCCGAAGTACTGTACATCGAAGGATTCCGACACCTGGTCGCCGCCAACCTGGGTTCGGACTGTGACAGTGAACTGGCCGCTGTTCCCGTCCGGGGAGCACCCCATTCCCTCCTCAGATTCGGACCCAAACGGGAACGAACCACTGAACAAGTCGGTAGTTTCTCCCGGCGAGATCACCACCTGCTCGGTTTCATACATCCCGCTACCTCGGGGATCTTCAACCGGGTTTGGAACATCACCGGAGAAAATTAACTCAACAACCGCTTCTGGTCCGCTTCCGGTGTTTTCGACGGTGACGTACGCTTCCCCGTTCTTTAGCCGATCCGTCTCGGTATCTCCGTAGACTTCGTCCCACGGCTTCTCAGGGTTATTCCGGTAAAGACCGACCTCTTGAATTCCAATTTCCGGCTGAATCAGTGAGGAACTCTCAGCTAGCGTTTCTTCACCGCTGAGAGCCACAACAGTATACTCTCCAGGCTCGTAAGAAGTTCCGATCTCGAAAGAGACCTGCTGTGACCCAGCAGCGGTTTCTCGCTGACCGAACAGTTCCCCATTCGGCTGGACGAGGTTGATCTGGTCGACTTCCTCCTCTGAGGAGTATTCAACGACGAGTTCTGTCCCCTCTACAGTGACTTGCTGGATGACTCCTCCTTCATCAGACGGTGTTGAGTTCCCGTTACCCGGGGAATCGCCGTTGTTGAGGCATCCGGCCATGCTCACGAGAGAGGCGCCGGCGACTGTTCGGAGGGCGGTCCGTCTACTGAGGTGGGGATTGTCCTGAGTCATGGTTTCTGTCCGAAGATGTCTTCTGGGCCGAGCATCCGCAAGAGGCGCTTGCCAGCGTAGAACATCACGAAGAACGGCAGGAGCTGCCAGCCGACCTCGAACACCAGCGCAAACCAGCCGTCGATCGTCCCGAGTGGGTGCCAGCGGGCCGTCGCGGTATCGCTCACGTACGCCGGGTCGTGACCGAGCCACGAGCCCGGATGGTACCGAGCCGTGTAGATGCCCGGTTCGTCGATGGTCACGATCGCCACCCCCGAGGCGTTGGTCTCGACGCGCTGATCCGCGACCGTGATGTACCCGTTCCGGGTGGTGCCGCCGATTGGATACTGACGGCTATCGTCGAGCGCAATCGGCGCACCAGTTTGATTGTCCCGCAGTTCGACCCTGAGCGTGGCTTGCGACTGATTCTGTTGGATGACCTCGACAGTGAGATTACTGCGGCGGAGCTGTCGCTCGGAGCCGGCGTCCGGCTCGACGATTGACGCATTCACTCCCCGGACGATTCCCCCAACGTGCAGCGCCTCTCGATCGACGTTCTCAGCTCGAACGGCGACGCCGTACGTCGTCGTGTAGGACTGGTTGACGATGTCGATATTGATGTTCTCACCGATGGTGCCGACTGGTGACGGGCGGTCAGTCCCCCAGGTCTCGATGAGTTCCGGCCCGTCTCGAACCGGCTCGGCACGCGGCCCGATCCGCGAAGGATAGGCATGGACGTACACCGGAATCGCGTCTGACTCGACGGTGGCGCTATCCGTGCGATTCGACCGGACGAGCGTGTCCCAGTTGGTGTTCCGAGCGGTGTAGAACCGCCAGATGCCACGGACCCGTGCCTCACCGTCATCCGTGAGCGTGTACCCCTGCCATGGCCGCGACTGGAAGATGGCCACGCCGGCGTCGCCGTTCGGATACTCGGCATAGTAGGGGTACGCCGAGAGGTCGTAGATCTCGACGGCGATCGAATCGGAGACGTTCCGTGTTTCCGTCCGATAGGTGACGTCGACGTCCGTCCGGTCACCCAGGTCGGTTCTGACGGTTTTCTTCAGCCGGACGCTAATCTCCGCTTCCAGCGTGAGATTCGCACTCCAGTCGTCCTCGATCTGGTAGTCGAGGGCAGGCGTATGGGCCCCGTCACGCTCGGCGATGGTCTCGCCGTCCTTCTTCAACCGGACTTCTTCGATCTCGTGCTCCGTGAGCGACCACGAGATAGTCGTGTTGCCGGAGGAACTCCCGTTGGGCACACGAACGCGGTAATCAACCAACCCGCGCATCGTACCATTCGGTGCGATGTAGAGTGGGGTTTCACCGGACTCGAGGTGTCCACGAGTAGAGGGCTGGACCGCGAAGATCGTCGCGTGAGCATCCTCGATGAAGACGCCGTCTTCGAGGTCTGCGTGCGGTGGATGTACGGACGTATCTGGGCCGCCGGCGTCGAGGTCTTCGAAGTCGTTCCGCGTCCACGTCGCCGCAGTCGCCGGCGGTCGTTTGAACGTAACGTCCGTCCCGTTGGCGACCTGATGGACGGCGGAGCGGTTCTCGCCGTAGCGCTGGCGGTACTCTTCTTGGCTGATGTAGTTGTCCGCATCACGTGACCACAGCGTTGCCGACTCGTTTTCCGTGAGCCCGTTCCCCTCCGTACCTGGTCGCGGCGGGTCAGCGGCGACGATACCCGTGACTAGGCTCGTCGCGAGCAAGCCGGCCATGAGCACGGAGAGCTCTCGGTGGTTCATAGGGCTCGCACGGGGGTTGCGTAGTGCTTACCAGGGGACGAGGTCGACGCACTGCGCCAGCGGGAGGCCCATCATCGACCCGGCGACGGTGTACAGCGGGCCGAGCACGACGAGGACGACCGCGGACTTCATCGCCGACCGTTTGTGGCGCTTGAGGCCCTTCTTCTGCTCGGGATTGAGGGTGAACATCTCGATGAGGGAGTCAGCCTGCCAGACGATGGCGAGGCCGACGATTCCCAGCGCGGTGGTCAGCTGGAAGAACCCCTCAATCATGCTCGGGAGGTTGTCTGCGCTACAGACCGCGTTACTCTGGGCGGCGACCGGCTGGACAGCGAACAGGCTCAGGAGGACGACGGTGAGCGCTGCCTGCCGGGGTATCTTCCCGGTCAGCGGTGATTGGTTTTCGACGCTACGCTCAGGGTCGGAGGGAGTCTGATCGTGTGACATAGCGAGTCAATCATCTGTGGCGTCTCCAGCTGGTGGCTGGTTCTGCTGCTCTTCGACGAGCGACTGGAGGTCGTCGAAGCGGTTGGTGTCCTCTGCGATCTCGTCGACCGTGTAGCCCTGCTCGCGGGCCCGTTCGAGGAGGTCGCGGAGTTCATCGGGGTCAACACCGCGGACTTCCATTTCCTCGCGGAGGGCGCGGCGATAGAGGGCGGAGGCGTTGATGTGGTCGTTCCACATCAGGTACAGGTCATCGATGTCCTCGATGGTGACTGACCTCGTAATCATACATGCCGGTATGGGTATGCACCGGCTCAGTCCCGGTACATATTGACGCGGTAGCTGGATGATACCTAAATGCTTTCTGGCCAGCAATGACTGCAAATTTGTTGGGTAAATTATAACCAAATTACTTGTTGCCCTCGTAGAAAAGACTTAACCAACACATGCCGAGTGCGGTGGGGAGTCTGTTGGTTAAAGCTGAGAATCAGCTCGCTTACTCGAGCTCCACAACTTCGCCGCTCCCCTCGTCGAGGATCTCTCGCACTTCGGCCAAGAGTTCCTCACCTTCCTCGTGGAGTGCAGTACCTTCATCAAGGTCGCACTCATCCGCATCGAGCTGCTCAATAATCTCCTCGACGCGACTCAGTCGATCGTGGATTTCGGAGTCGTTTGCCACGGTTAGATCACCCCCAGCCAAAGTCCGGTGATGACCAACAACAGCAACAGCAGCACTACGATGGCGACCTTGTAGTAAATCGGTGGGAGGCCCTCGGGTGCGGTCGCTTCATCGACTGCTTCGGCGAGCTCCTGTTCGTGTTCGTGGTCCTGCTGGAAGGTCTCGTACGCGGCGTCGAGCTGTTGCTCCAGCGGCTCGATCTCACTCGCCAGGAACTCTTGGCGGGAGTTCACGATATACTCGCCAGCGGCGGTCGGCGTGATCGTCGCGACGTCCGCCACCTGATCCGCGATAAGCCGGTCATCGGTGTGTCCAATCGCGGTGACCACCGGGGTATTCGCGGTGAAAATCGCCTCCGCAACCCGCTCGGTGTTGAAGGCCTGGAGGTTCGAATCGCTCCCACCGCCCCGACCGACGATGATGGCGTCGACGTCCTCCGAGCGGTCGAGATGGTGAATGCCGTTCGCGATGGACGTCGGCGCGTTCGACCCCTGGACGGTTGCGTCCTTCACCAGGATGTCGACGGTGGGGTCCTGTCCGTGGATCGCGTTCTGGATGTCGTACCGGGCGTCTCCTCGAAGGGACGTGACGACGCCGACCCGCTCCGGGAACGCCGGCGGTTGCTGTTTCTGCTCGTCGTCGAACCAGCCACGCTCTTCGAGTTCGCTTCGCAGTCGCTCGACGGCAGCCGCCTGGTCGCCGTCGCCGACGACGATCACCTCCCACGGTTTGAGGTCGATTTTCCCACCTTCGACCCAGTAGTCGATATCGCCCTCGAGGATGACTTCGGTCCCGTCCTCGAGGTCGGCGTCCATCTCCCGGTAACGGTTCGCCCAGATCATACAAGGGAGTTCGGCGTCGCCGTCGGTCAGCGTGAAGTAGAGCGCCGTACTGTTCTTGTGGAGGTCAGTGACCTCCCCGATACAGCGGACTCCGTTGAGGGCAGGCGTGTCTTGGACGACCGACGCGATCCGGTCGTTCAGCTGGGACACGCTAAGGACCTCTCTCCCATCGGGTTCGACCGCCTGCCGTTCGGTATCCGGTGCGTCCGCCATCTCCGTTTCCTAACTTCCGAGCAGGAACCTCAAAAAGCTACGTTCGAGTGACGGAGGTGGCTACGCTAAGTAGGCCTACAGGTCGCGGGGCTGGACAGTCTTCCGGTCGTTTGCCTCGGCACGCTCTGCCGCATCGTCGAGCAGTTCGGCGACCTCCTCGTTCAGAGTGTCGTAGAAATCTGCCGAGACGTTGTTGTCCGAGAGTGCGTCCTTCACGGCTGCTTTGACGATCAGGTCAGACATTCCATCGCGGAATTCACCTGTCCACTATATAAAGGTTCGAAGTTTTCACGCGAGATTCAGGCCCAGTCAAGCCAACATCGCCTCGGGGTACCAGAGAGAACATATGCCACCCCTCAAAATAGAGAACAGACGGATGCACGATCTAACTGGGTTCCAGCGGGACATCTTGTATGTAACCGCCGGGCTCGAGGAACCACACGGGCTCGCAATCAAAGACGAACTCGACGACTACTACGAACAGGAGATCAACCACGGCCGCCTCTATCCGAATCTCGACGACCTCGTCGACAAAGGACTGCTCGAGAAGGGTGAACTCGACAAGCGGACGAACGTATACACAGTCACTCAGCGCGGTCAGCGTGAAATAGAGGCACGTCGTGAGTGGGAAACCCAGTATCTCGAAAACAAAGAAGCGATTCCTACGTAGCACCCATAGGACTGTCCGAAGTGACGGTCAACACGGCGGAATTCTTCTTGAAGTAGCCAGAATAGGGCTCACTCAGCGGGCTGTGCCTCCGTAGCTGGTGTCCCGCTTGGAAGCTCAGGGATGGACAGGTCCACGCGGCGGAGGAGCTGTGCGTTGATTGCGACAATCACTGTACTCAACGACATCAGAAGCGCACCCACAGCGGGGGAGAGCAGAATCCCAATCGGTGCCAACACGCCTGCTGCAAGCGGAATCGCGAAGATGTTGTAGCCGGCCGCCCAGACGATGTTCTCCTGCATCTTCCGGTAACTCGCCTTGCTCAGTTTTACCAGCCGAACGACGTCCATCGGGTTGTTCTGAACGAGGATGACGTCCGCCGACTGGACGGCGACGTCGGTACCGCTCCCAATCGCGATACCGACGTCGGCCCGCGTCAGCGCCGGCGCATCGTTCACCCCGTCGCCGACCATCCCCACGAGCTTCCCCTGGTCCTGGAGCTCCTGGACTTTCTTGTCCTTGTCTTCGGGGAGGACTTCCGCGAACACCGTATCGATGCCCAGTTCGTCGGCGACAGCGTTGGCGACGTCCTGCGAATCGCCGGTCAGCATTGCCACCTCGATGCCTAGATCGTGGAGCGCGTCGACGACGCGGAAACTCTCCTCGCGGATCACGTCGGCCATCGCGAACGCGGCGATCAACTCTCCGTCGCGAACGAGATACACCACCGTCTGGGCGTTCTGTCCGGCCTTGTCAGCGAAGTGCTGGAGATGGTTGGGGATCTCGCTATCGAGTTGTGAGAGCAGATTCGGACCGCCGACATACACCTCGCTTCCATCGATGTTCGCCCGGACCCCTCGCCCTTTGATTGCCTCGAAGCCGGACGCATCAGGGGCACTGAGATCACGCTCGTCAGCTGCCTCGCGGATGGCTCGCGCGATCATGTGCTCGGAGTCGCTCTCAACGGCCGCAGCCAGTGCGAGCGCGTCGTCCTCGTCGACGCCGTCGACGGTCGCCATATCGACGACGCCGTGCTCGCCTTCGGTGAGCGTCCCCGTCTTGTCGAAGATGATCGCGTCCAGCTTCCGTGCGTCCTCCATCGCGATGCGGTCGCGGACGAGCATCCCGTTGCGCGCAGCCAGGGAGGTGTTGATTGCGACGACGAGGGGGATGGCGAGACCGAGAGCGTGCGGACAGGCGATGACGAGCACCGTGACGACGCGCTCGATGACGGTCGCATCGAACGACACCGCTACCGTCCACGCGATTGCGGTCACGACTGCCGCCCCGAGCGCGACGTAGAACAGCCAGCCGGCCGCGCGGTCGGCCAGCACCTGCGTCTTGGACTTGCTCTGCTGAGCTTCCTCGACGAGACGCATGATGCCAGCAAGCGTCGTCTCCTCGCCCGTCGCACCGACACGGACACGGAGACTGCCGTCACCGTTGATCGTCCCACCGATGACCTCGTCGCCGGGTTCCTTCGAGACGGGCTTGGACTCACCCGTGATCATCGACTCGTTGACGTCTGAATCTCCCTCCTCGACGACGCCGTCGGCGGGCACGCTCGCGCCCGGCCGGACGAGCACGAGGTCTCCCTCGGAGAGCTCACTAACAGGGACCTCTTCGGTCTCGCCGTCCTCGGTGAGTCGTTCCGCTGTGTCCGGCATCAGCTTCGCCAGTTCGTCGACGGCGCTCGAGGCCCGGCGTACCGACCGCATCTCGATCCAGTGGCCGAGGAGCATGATGTCGATCAGTGTGACGAGCTCCCAGAAGAACGCCGACTGCGTCGGGAACACCACGCTCGCGAGGCTGTAGACGAACGCGACGGTGATCGCCATCGAGATGAGCGTCATCATCCCCGGTGCCCGGTCTTTCAGCTCCGGCGCCGCCATCTGGAGGAACGGCACCCCACCGTACGCGAAGACGATGACGGCGAACACCGGGTTGATCCACTCGCTCCCCGGGAACGTTGGGACGGAGAACCCGAGCCACTCCTGGAGCATTTCGCTGTACAGGAGGACGGGAATCGACAGGAGCGTCGAGACGAAGAAGCGCCGGCGGAACATCTGCTCGTGGCCTTCGTGCATCCCGCCATGGCCCTCACCGTGGCCCTCGTGGGAACCGTGGTCGTGCCCTTCGCCCTCGTGTCCGGCGTGCTCGTGCTGCTCGTGAGATGCCATTTCATTCGCCGCAGCAGGGTGAGCCTCGTCCTCCAGTAGCTCCTGTTCTACCCCTTCTTCGTCAGATTCACCGACCGCTTCATCGTGGTCGCCGTGTTCGTGCTGGTGACTGCTGGTGTCCTGCTGATCCTCTCCTCCCTGGGAATTCTCAGTTGTATCTTTGTGGTCATCCATAGATCATGTTCTCTGTAGAGGTGGATTCGCTGGCTTCCTGAATCTTCGCCCCCTGAAACCGTACAGCAGGACCATCGTAGGCAAACTCCAAAGGCAACTGTAGACCGTCGTCTCGAAGCGGTCCGTGCTATCCGTTAATTCCTATACTCAGGCGTGAGCGGTGTACCCTGCGCCTTCGACGGCCTCCACAAGGGCCGTGACCTCTGCCTCACCCTCGACACTTGCCTGTTCGCTTTCCCTGTCGACGGTCACGGAAGTCACGCCAGAGACCTCTTCAAGGGCCTCTTCGACCGTCTGCTCACAGTGACCGCACGACATTCCTTCCACGGTGATGGTCGTCGTCATACAGAGGTACATACGTCTCCCTCTCTTTAGCGGATTTCCCCTTCGATCATACTGGTCTCTTGGGGGTCAAACTTTAGAATCCAAGTAACACCAGCGGGCGCAACGAACCAAATCACAGATTCACCAGCTGTCGATGGCGGGAAGATTCAGGTCTCGTTGTGGCGCTCCCTGTACGTCTTCGCTGCTAAAAAGACATATAGTGCGCCGATAGCCCGAATACCCGAGCGGAATCGCTCATTCCATTCTATCGACTCCGGACGCTCGTACAGGAACGCGGTGGCAAATCTCCGATACAGATCGGGAAACAGGAGGACGATCGCGCCGAACAGGCCGGTAAGATTCATCAGCCACGCGTATGCTCGCCCGTTACGGAGGGAAATCGCAGCTATCAGAACGCCCTCCGACCGGATAGCTGGACGGACCCACCCTCTCACAGTTCCCTCACTTGGGTTCGCAATCGCGAGTTTCTCGAAGAGCCCGACGATCTTGTCCGGGAACAGTGCTGAGATAGCGCCGAGGACACCCACGAGTGTTCGAATCATACGATATTGTACGACTGGTGCGGACATAATTCCCGCTGCGACCCTACACTAGCGAGAATAAGGGAATCCGAACAATAGCGACTTCGAATAAGGAACGACGCCCAGAGGACGCTTCTCGAATGAACGTCCCGAATACTCAGGGGTTCGGGGCATACAGGGCGTAGAGAATTGACAGCATCCCGGCTGCGGTGACAACTGCTGCGACGAATCCTGCTTGGAAGATCGACACCTGGAGTATCTCGAAGAGAACTCCTTCCAGAAGTCCGCCGAGCCCGACCAGTGCGAAGCCAGCGGCGACGTACAGGAGCAACTGCGTGTGATGCCGTTGGTACCCACGATAGGCTTGGTACGCGATGACCAGCGCCAGCGCGGTCGTGAACAGCTTGCCGATGACGAATAACGTGTGTTCCATGAGTCAGTCTCCCCGCATCTCCTCGAAGATGGACGTGATCCGGTCGGCGGGGTCCGGCCGGACATCGATCTGGACGTCGAACCCCTCCGCTCGGAGGAGTACTTCGATGCGTTCGAGTCGTGCCTCGTACTCGCTGTAATGTCGTCCGCCGGGATCAACGTGCGTGTACTCCTCGAGGAGGCCCTGCTCGACGAGGCGCGTGACACGGCGTGAGACGGTCGGCCGTGACATGTCGCATTCCTCGCTGAGTTCTTTCGCGGACAGTCGGTCGGTCTTCGTAGCCACGAGGATGTCGCGGGCGTACTCGTCGTCAAGCGTGGCGAAGATGTCCGACGGGTCGGCCTCCTCAGTCACACGTCCGTACTCGCGACAGGAGCGTAATATAGCCCCCCGGTTTTCTGACTCAGAACGCCGGCTCGCTATTATATCGTCTTACTCCGCCTACTGATAGTTGAAGGTGCAATAATTATGTCCACACTCGACTCCGGCATGAACCAGCTCGAGAGCAGAGTCGGCGGCCTGACCGTCGGCGGGAAAGTCCACAGCCTCAGCGCGTGGTTCGTACTCGCGCTCCGCCTCATGATGGGCTACGCGTTCGCGTACTCCGGGTTCACGAAGATCACCGGCGAGTTCGCCGCCGGCGGCTACCTGTCGAACGTCGCGGCGACGAACGGCAACCCGCTCGCGGGCATGTTCGCGTGGATGGGTAGCACGCCGTGGTTCGTCGAGTTCGCGAACGTCGCCGTGCCGTGGGGCGAGCTGTTCATCGGCCTCGGCCTGCTCGTCGGCGCGTTCGTCCGCCTCGCGGCGTTCTTCGGCGCGCTCATGATGCTCATGTTCTACTTCGGGAACTGGGACATGGGTCACGGGTTCATCAACGGGGACTTCGCGTACATGCTCGTGTTCCTCGCGGTCGCCGCGTTCGCCGCGGGCCGCATCCTGGGCCTCGACCAGTACATCGAGAACTACGACGTCGGCGGCGAGACGCTCGTCGAGCGCTACCCCGCCCTCGAATACATCCTCGGCTAACCACGCCGAGACCTTTGGGAGTACAACAATGCAAAATCCAATTCAAGCACGCGGGATTCGTTCTCTGGGACTCATCGTCGTCGGAGCGCTGGCTCTGGCCGTCGTCGCCGGAATGGCGCTAACACACGCGACTGTCCCAGATGCAATGATGTGGGGCTGGCACGACGGGATGTGGAACGACGGCCACATGGCCGGATGGGGTAGCTGGGGCTGGGGGATGATGCTGTTCGGTCTCCTGTGGATGGCACTCCTCGTCGCCGTCCCCCTCGGTTTCATCTACTGGCTGGGAACGCGGTCGCAATCGAACGGCCCCACTGAGGATAGCGCACTCGCCGTCCTCCAAGAGCGGTACGCCCGTGGCGAGATCGACGACGAGGAGTTTGACCGCCGTCGCGCCCGTCTCACATCAGATGATGGACGGTAACGGACGGTCGTTCCCTACTCGCTGACTTCGGTTTTCACGACGGTTGCCGGACGCGTCGTCAGCCGAAGGACGCGGTCGGTGACACTTCCGAGCAACGCACGATATTCGTCCGGCCGGCGTTTGGTACCGAGCACGAGGAGATCGGCGTCACAGTCGTCTGCGTGGTCCACGATGGTCTCAGCGGGGCGGCCATGTTGCATTGCCGTCTCGACATCGACATCGGTTTCTGCGGCTCGACGTCGGAGTTCGGAAAGCGTCTCCTCGCCGTGTTCTTCGAGACCGTGTTCGGGACCTTCGGCTTCGTCGACGTACTCGTCCCCGCTGTACGCAGTTACGACATCCTCGTCAACGACGTAGAGCACATAGAGGACTGCGTTGTGAGCGGCTGCGAGCTCGAGTGCATGCGTTTCAGCATCTTCAGACGCAACAGTTCCATCGGTCGACAGGAGAATTCGGTCGTACATTCAGTCAGAATTCAAAGGCGGGTATCATAAATTCGGCTTCCAATTCTCTGCGCTCAAGAGTCACGGTAGCGTGTTCAGTATGGCCGCGTCAGCGGATGTGTCCAAGCACGACTGACGTACTCAATCGAGACTGTGAACCATCAACGAGCTGTCCGTCAGTGGTCGTGCCCCTCCATCACCATCGGATGCCCGGTGGCGTATTCGTCCGGGTTTTCTCCGAAGGTCTCCTTGCAGGTCTGCGAGCAGAAGTAGTACGTCTCGCCGTCGTGCGTCGCCGATGGCTCGCTGTCGTC
Organism: Halostella litorea; assembly: GCF_004785955.1. NCBI lineage: Archaea > Methanobacteriati > Methanobacteriota > Halobacteria > Halobacteriales > Natronoarchaeaceae > Halostella > Halostella litorea. The sequence continues at coordinate 29,183 of NZ_SJER01000007.1, forward strand.
AGTCCGCATCCCACAGACGGGATCGCGGTACTGGCCGGGAGCACCGAGACCGCGACGATAAACATACAGCAGGAACCCGGAGAGCGCGAACGCGATGAGGTTGAGATAGAACGTGTAGTTGAGTTTGAAGTACGTCTGCTCGGTCGCCGTCTCGCCGCCCGCCAGATCCGGAACGATTCCCAGCGCGTCGAACAGCAGCTCCATGAGGAAGCCGGTGAACGCCATCGTCACGAAAAAGACGCCGAGGATGTACAGCATGATCTTCCAGCCGTAGTACTTCCGGTAGACGTTCAGCACGGGGATCGTGATGAGGTCGGCGTAGACGAACGCGATGATCCCGGCGAAGCTGACGCCACCGCCCCACAGCGCGACGGCGAACGGGACGTTGCCCATACTGCCAACGAAACTGAGGACGGCTATGGTGACACCCATAATTGCGTTCTCGGCGGTCACGAGCAGGCCGTCGCCCTGAATGAACAGCGTGTTCCACACCCACTGGGGGACGAAGACGATGACGAACCCCGAGATGAGGAAGCCAGCGACGATGTCCTTCCAGATCATCGACCACTCCTTGCGGTACTGATTCCCGATTTTGTACCAGCCACCCCACGACAGCAACTCGTCACGCCACCCGCCGCGACTCGACGTCTCCTGGCGGTAGGTCTCCATACAGCCCTCCGAGCAGAATTTGAGCGTCTCCCCACCGTCGGTCGTGAGCGTGTACTCGTCTTTGCCTTCCATCCCGCAGGTGGGGTCTTCGGTGACGCCCGCCTCACGGTCGCGCTCGTTGAGCGTCTCCCGGACCTGGTCGAAGAGATTCTCGGGGAGCGTGAGGTGGACGATCACCGCCATCACGGCGATGAGGATGAGGCCGCCCAGCAGTTCCGCCAGGAGGAACTCCCAGCCGAGCAGAATCAGAATCATCAGCCCGAGTTCGACGATGAGATTCGTCGACGCGAACATGAACGCGAGAAAGTTGACCGCGTGCGCTCCCTTCTTGAACAGGCCCTTCCCGATAGCGACAGCGCCGAAACTGCAGCCGCTGCTCGCCGCGCCGAACGCGGTCGCCTTGGTGAGCCCACTCAGATCACCGTCGCCCAGCACCTGTGCCATTCGCTCCTTGGAGACGTAGACCTGGACGAGACTCGTGATCGTGAGACCCATAATGATCGCCCACGCCGCCGTCCAGAGGAAGCCGACACCGATTCGGAGGGCTTCGAAGATGCCCTCGACCATCGTCACCTGCATAGATGTATCATCGTGCGGATCATCTTTTGCAGTTTTCCTTCAGATAGTTCGGGTTAGAGCCGCGGTAAGTATGAATTCAAAAGATTAGCGGTGGGTAGAACACGCAGGTCGAAGGCACAACCGCATTGAATAGTTAGGACGTAGTATTACTTGAGACCCAAACTCACGGAGGGATTACAATATGCCGACAAATTCAGACGACACGCGACTTGTTACGCTCCTCCTCGTTATCATCGGCGCCGTATTCATCGTCCCACTGTTCTTCATGGGCTTCGGGATGATGGGGTTCGGCCCAATGATGGGCGGGATGTGGGGCGGTCACATGTGGGGTGACGGGACGATGCCTGGCTGGATGTTCATCGTCGGCATCGTGATGCAGTTACTGTTCCTCGCTGCCCTCCTCGGCGGTGGCTACCTCATCTACCGTGCGATTACGGGAAGTGAGAGTAGCTCAGACCAAGCCCTCGAGGAGCTCCGGGTCGCCTACGCCCGCGGAGAGCTGACCGACGAGGAATACGAACAGCGACGCGAGGCACTCGAACGAGATACCTGATTTCCACCCGGGAAACTTGAATGATGACCGGATTCTCCGACCGCCGTCAAGAGCCAAGGCATCTGCAGCTTCCACCGTGGCTCGACCGATACACGAGGCTGGGGCTGTACGGACTACTCGTCGGGACGGGGCTCTGTCTGGTCGCGTTCCTCACGAACCCCGTTCCTGACCCCTCGTTCCCGTGGGCGACGCTGCCCGAGGCAGTACGGCTGCCGGTTGTACAGCCCCGCATCGAGCACTGGCCAGTGACCTACACTATCGGCATCTGGCTGTGGGTTTTCTGCTTCCCCGCACTCTTCCTCGCCGGATACCGGCGATACGGCGACAGGAGCCGTGGGGCAGCAGTATGGCTCGTCGGGTTGCCGACCCTGGCGATGCTGGGCTGGACCACGTACTGCCGGTTCTTCTGGCCGAAACTTCATCCTCCGACTTGGAACGCCCCAGCCTACACGTTCGTTTGCTGGCTGTACTGTTCGACCTACGACGTGCTCTGGAGCAACACGGCATACACAATTGCGCTATTCGGCATCGTCACGACGCTCCTCGTCGTGCGACACCAGGATAGAGACCGATATGCCCTTCTCGGGTTCGGGTTCCTCGCACTTCCGCTCGGATTACCAGCCCTGTACGAAGGATATCGACGGGTGACGCGAACCAGGAGCTGAGGGACTGTGACGGGCGGCTTTACAGCTCTGCGGGGGACATCTGTGGGTGATAATGCGGACTGGTGATTGGCATCACTCAGTACAGCCCGAGGAAACGTTATCCGTGAGAGCCTCCTCAACACGAGTATGTCGACGACCGTCTCAACACCCGAACCAGACGAGACGTGTGCGTACTGTGAATCTCGAATCTTCGACCACGACCCCATCTGCGTCCGCGACTGCGATGATGACTGTGGCTCGCCCAAGTACTTCTGTAACTACGCCTGCCTCTCCGCATATATCGACGAAAACAACCTTACTACCGGCAATGCGTGTGAGTGGACTCCCGACGACACCAGCTGTTGCTGATCGGTCCGTTCGAAGCCTTCAGCGACCGTTATTCACGGAATCCGAGTAACCGAAGCCCGTTCAGTGAAACGAGGACGGTGGACCCCTCGTGGCCGACCACGGCCAGCGGCAGGGGGATGCCTCGCAACAGAATCGTCCCAACCATCACGGCGATCGCACCGAAGGCGATTGCGAGATTGACCGTCAACGTCCGGCGCGTCCTGCGACCGAGTCCGAGCACGTAGGGGATCTTCCCGATGTCGTCGCCCATCAAGACGACGTCAGCCGTTTCGAGGGCAACGTCGGTCCCGGCGCCACCCATCGCGATCCCGAGCGTCGCCGTCGCCAGTGCCGGTGCGTCGTTCACGCCGTCACCCACCATCGCGACGTTCTCGTATCGCTCAACCAGGTCTTCGATAGTTGCCACCTTCTCTTCCGGCAGCAGTTCCGCCTGTACCTCGTCGATACCGACTTCGTCGGCGATCTGCTGGGCGACGCGTTCGTTGTCGCCGGTCAGCATGACGATGTGCTCCACGCCGAGCGACCGGAGCTCATCGATCATCTCTGCAGCCCCCGGCCGGACCGTGTCGGTGAACGCAAGCCATCCCAGTACCGTGGCGTTGCCGGCGTGCTCGCGGACGACGAGGACGCTGGTCTTCCCCTCCGCCTCCAGGGTCCGAAGCCTGTCGAGACCGGGTTCGAGTCCCTCGATCGCAGCGTCTTCGAGAACCGTCTCGACGTAACTCCGATTCCCGATGTGGATGGTTCCGTCGTCGACGTCGGCGCGCACGCCTTTCCCGGCCGCCGACTGAAACCGTCGCGCGTCGGGGACGTCGAGGGCGCGGGCTTCGGCTTCCGAGACGGTCGCACGAGCCAAGTGATGCTCCGAGCGGGCCTGGACGGAGGCTACGAGCGAGAGCAGCTCGTCGGCAGTCAGCGACTCGTTCGCGAGGCCGTCCCGGACGAACACGTCCGTCAGCTGTGTCTCGCCCCGCGTGAGTGTGCCCGTCTTGTCGAACGCGACCGCGTCGATGTTCGCCGCCGCCTCAACGTGTTCGCCACCCTTGAACAGAACGCCCTGCCTCCCACCGGAGGCGATCGCCGACAGCACCGCCGCCGGCGTGGAAATGATGACCGCACACGGCGAGGCGGCGACCATCAGGGTCATCGCGCGGTAGAACGTGCTAGTGAACTCGCTTCCGAGCGCGAGCGGGATCGCGATCGCCGCAATTGTGAGCCCGAACACACCGAGGACGTACGGCTGCTCAAGGCGGTCGATGAGCCGCTGTGTCGGCGCCTTCTCGCTCTGAGCACGCTCGACCATGTGGATGAGCCGGCTGATCGCCGACTCGTGAGCCTGCCGTGTGACCTCAATCTCCAGGCTGCCACTCTCGTTGATTGTCCCGCCGAAAACTTCGTCGCCGGGCTCTTTCGGCACGGGCACTGATTCGCCAGTGAGCGACGCCTGATCGACCGTTCCCTCACCAGATGCGACGACGCCGTCGAGCGGAATCCTGTCGCCGGGACGGACGACGAACACGTCACCCACGGCGACCTCGTCGATTGGGACGGTGACCTCCTCCCCGTCGCGTAGCACCTGCGCTTCGTCCGGTCGCATCTCGACGAGGGATTTGATCGCTCGGCGTGAGCGGCCGATCGCGTAGTGCTGGAGCGTATTCGAGAGCGAAAACAGGAAGAGGAGCATCGCGCCCTCGAACGGGGCGCCAATCGAGAGAGCACCGAGGGCAGCGACGATCATCAACAGGTCGATGTCGACCGCACGGTGGCGGAGCGTCTCGACCGCGCCTTTGAGTCCGTACCAGCCACCGAAGACGTATGCGACGCCGTACCCTGCCCACACGAGAAGCGGTGGTCCTTCGAGCCACCCCGTCACCAAGCCGACGGCCATCCCGAGGAGGGTCAAGCCGACGAACACGACCTCCTGCCTGAGTTCCGAGCGGGTACTTACGTCATCCGTTGCTGTCTCAGATTCGTCCTGAATCGACACGTGGCGGTCGCGGACAGCGTCTCGAATCGTTTCTTCTGAGATGACGCCCCCGTCGTAGGTGATCCGGGCGTCCCCTGTTCGAAACGAGACGTCAACATCGTGGACGCCGGAGAGACGCCTGAGATGTCGTTCAAGTGCCCGTGCTCCCGCGTCGCCACGACCACCTCGTCGTTCAATATGGATCGTACACGTCGAGAGAGATGGAGATTCAGTAACAGCCACGTTCTCGGTACCTATGAGTTGGTTTGATTTCACGTTTGAGGTGGGCCCACGAGCATTCATCCGGTCTTAATCCCGGCACACGAGTCGAGGGTTTCATCCAATGATGGTTACCGGGATCTGTGCTCGGCGAGTGACTGTCTCGGCAACACTTCCGAGGAACGTCCGGTCTAGGCCTGACCGACCGTGGCTCCCCATAACGATCTGGTCGATGCCGTTGTCGGCAGCGTAGTCGAGAATCTCACGCGCTGGTTTCCCGACTTCAGTGACAGTATCGAGCACAATATCGTGGTCCGCCGCGAGATCCGTCGCAGTCGTGTGAATCGCGGTCGCCCGCTCTTGGGCGGTATCGTACCAGTCCTCTGCGACTGGCAAGCCACCGGCCTCTACATCGATTACCGAATCGATCGGGTTGATGACGTAAATGGTGGTAATCGTGGCGTTCGGAAAGGTCTCGAGTGCGTACATGAGTGCACGCTCGGCAAGCGGGGAGCCGTCCAAGGCGACGAGAACGTTGTCAGGCATACGATAGAGTTCGAGAGATGTTGAGAAGAGTGTAGTGCCGAAAACTCGGCACCTGGGAGTACCGTTAATTACCCATCAATTTCTGAGAGCGCCTCTGTTGCAACGTCACCGAGTTCTCCGGCCTCGATGTGCGAATATCGCTCCCGAACCATCTCCTCTGAGTTATCGAGATACCGGGCCGCCACCGTGTACCCGAACGCCCGGACAAGCACCTCTCCCATCCCTCGGCGACCGCCGTGCGGAGCGAGGTAATCGTGTTTTGGGTGGTCTATGTCGATCTCTGCGGTCTCGGAGAGGCGTTGGAGAATCGACCGTGCGCCGTCCGTCGTGATCGACGGCGGCCGAATGTCCTCATCGAGCGCCAGCAGGAGGTCGCGAGCGTACTCATCACGCCCCTCAACAATTGCCTCTGGGCGTTCCCCTCGGTCGGCTAACTCTTCCCGGACGAGCTCCGCGAGCGTCCGTTGATCGAACGTCGGAAACACCGGCCATCGATCCGTGGGTGGGTCCATCAGCTGGCGGTAGCTCCGGAGCGGCGAGATCACCGGGTCGGGAAGACTGGCGGCGTCCCACTGCTGTTTCTTCCGGTAGACGTCCATACTCCCGTCGTCGAGGGAGAGGTCCTCCCAGCGAACACCGCGGCGGCGCGGATCGTTTGGGTCTCGGAGTAGTTCCCCGACGCGAACAGCGGTGTAGGCGAGGACGTACACGAGAGCCCGGTCACGAGCCGTTTTCAGCGCCGCGTAGTGCGCTCGTTGGTTGTCCATGGGGTCAGTATCCTGCGGGAGTGTCGTGTATGTCTCGACGGCATCGCGAGTCCGTTCGTCGACGTGGCGGGTGAGGGCGTGGCGCTGGTCGGATGTCCAAGCCTGCTGGTCGCCCGGCTTGCGGCCGTCGTCCTCGGGCAGTGGCGCCATCGCACTCGCCCTCTGCGCGTAGTGGGCCTCGAGATACCCTTCGTTGACACACCACCCGCACCACGCAGAGATATAGCGGTAATAGGTTTGTACCGTGTTCTGCTTGAGTCCCCGATCTCCACTGAGATGCCGGGCGTACTCCCGGAACACGCGTTCGTCGAGATCGTCGAAGGTCGGCTTGCGGTCGACGTCGTCGGGGACGATCCCGGTCCAGTCGTCGGCGCCGCGGTCGCCGGCGGCCCACTCAGCGAATCGCTTGAGCTCCCGTGCAGCATTACGTCGGTAGTTCCCGCCGTTGCCACCGCGGCCCTTCCCCTTGTCCTGGAGGTAGCGCTCGAAGCTGTCGTCGAGCGGCGTCGAAAGCGCTCGATCAGGCATCCACCGGCCCTCCACCGTCCTGCGGACCCGGTCTCGGTGCCTCTACCCTGGGGGAAGCGCCGTTGTGAGGCGTTTGGAGCATTCGTGCTTCACCGACGGCGTCGGGGTACTTCAAAGTGGTCGTGATTACCAGTGTAATCAGGACCACCGGTGACAGAAGTCTTATAACCATTTTTCCTATGATAGAAGGGTTCTATCCCCCGAAATTCGGTTTTGGCCAACGTTATAAATCATATACCGCTATATCAAAACCGCGACCGCCGTTCGGACCCGGTTCCGTGAATAATCGCGAGACTGCAAGCAGATGGCTTGCTACACAATCTGCATTATGTACAATGCGCACGAAATCTGAATGATGGGGAAAATCACCCAAATCTAATATTAGTCGTTCGTAGCTTGCTCGCTCAGCATCTCCACAACTTCCTGAACACGTTCCTCATCGGCTTCGATACCACGCTCCCGGAGGATCTGGAGGGCGACCTCATCACCGTGGTCCGCAATTACCCGGAGACACGCATCTTGAAACTCTCTTCCTTCAAATTCGGGAACATCAAACATAGAGCACGCAGCAGTTACCGATGATCGCATCCGGGTGACGCCATTCCACGTGTCCTCCCGGACATAGAAGCCGTGCATATCGGTCTTATCAAAGGAGAAGGCCGGTCCACCGGTGGATTCGTCCACATCCTCCTCATCCTGCTCAGGAATAGACTCAGTCTCCGACTCTGTGTCCTCAGGAATTATCTCTTCATCCGGTTGCGGTTCATCCTGGGTGTCAGTACGTTCGTCGTCATCCGATTCGGCTCCTTCCTCCGTTTGTTTGAGCTGTTCAGCGACGTCCCCGAAACGGTCGTCCTCATTAGGCATGGCTGTGTTCCTCCACGAGGTCCGCTAAGTGGTCGAAATTCGGGATCTGGTCGCAATCTTCGTCGAACTCCGAGACCGGCATTCCTTGCTTGAACGCGCGAGAAATCGCGGTCCGTTCGCGAATCCCTGGCTTTGGAATACTATCGATGGTGCGTCCCGAATCATCGAGGGCATCGAAGACCTCCGGGTCCACACGAGCGTACTCGGGGACGAATGAACCGAACTCCCGGTTGAGATTTTCAACGAGAGTCCGATGCTCGTTGCGTTGTCCCATTGTTTCGCGAATCATATTCGGAGTGACTGCGAGGATATCCAACCCGATATTCTGCCGGATTGGGGAGATCTGGCGTTCAATCATCTTATTGAGGCCGTTGATCGAGCCAGCACGCGGGATTAGCGGGATTATGACGCGCTGGACGGCGATGAGGGCGTTGTCGGAGAGTTTCCCACGGCCGCCTGCGGCATCAATTATCACGTAGTCGTATCCGTTTTGAATGAGTGGATCGACAACGTTCCGTCGAAGCTTCACGTCTGCGAACCGTTCGTCCTTCAGCCTCGTCTCGACGTTCTCGAGCTCGTTACTCGACGGGAGTAAGTGAACGCCGAAGTCCGTCTCGATAAGCAGGTCTTCAGGGTCCTCACCATCGATAAGGGCGTCACCGAGGTTCGCATCTCGGTCGTACGCATCGTCGTATCCCAACTGGGTCGTCATATGCCCGTCCTTATCCAGATCCAATAGTACCGTCTCATGGCCACGAGCAGCGAGTCGATCAGCGATGTTGAGCGCGATCGTGGATTTCCCTACCCCTCCCTTGAGCAACGAGACAGCTGCTCCGGGGAGCCCTTCAAACTCGTCAGCACTCATAGCTCAGCACCCCCGTAAGCAGCGGATTTTGTACATTTTGTAGGTAATGTACATTGGGTAGATGTTGAAGGTTGCGCGAGTTTTGTCGATAATGTAAGTTTCGTACTGGTCATACGCGGTCAATGAAGCTCGTCCATCTTAATTCTGTGTCAGACAGATTGCGGACGCCATCCACACAATCTACATTTTGTACATTACGTAGATTGTTGGCACAATCTCAATTGTCAAAGTCACCGTCGACTCTACGCAATCTACATAATTTAGATTATCAGCATTTCATACGTATTCATCGCAATCTTTGCCACCCACACGAACCAATTGAAGAAGCCCAATTTGCATTATCTACATTATCCACATTATGCAGATTGGCTATGAGATCTACATTCTTCAGTCATTCAATAGGAGAGTCCTGAGTAATAGAACTCAGACAGAACCGTTCTACCCCGTCCTCTAGTAAGACTTTTAACTGTTACCGGATTATTGGTAACTACCAGATGTACGAGGTTCTCGACGACACCGCGGCGCAGGTCATCCTCGCTATCGAGAGTGGTGACTCCATCCGCCGTGTCGCCCAACACCTCCACACACCGTACGAGACGGTGAGACAGGCCGTCAACCGACTCGAAGACGCAGGTTACGTCCGCTATGACGACGGCCTCTCAGTCGTCGACGAGCGCGTGAGGGACGCAGCACGAGAGCTCGTCGCTGCCAGTGCCGGCGTCAGTCCACCATCCATCGAGGAGGCCTACGTCATCCCGCAGTTCGGTGACTGGCCGTTCGCATTCACACGGATCGACGCCGTCTACGTGTGGACCCAGGGCGGCTATCAGGTCGGTCGCGAGCCCAACGACTATCCACTGTTTCTGGCCGTCCGTGAGGAGGACGTCGACGCTTGGGAGGCGTTTTTCGAGTCGTTCGACCTCCCGACCGCATTCGAACGACAGCCCCGTCACGAGCTGGACGGAGCGCTACAGATCGTCATCGAGCCAGGGCCGTCCCTCGACATCGAGCACGTCGAGGGCTACCCGGTGATACCGAGAGCAGAGACAATCGAGTATATGCGTGAGAACTACGCCCAGTTCCAGTCGGCGCTCGCGATGCTCGACCGGATGTACGAGGACCTCGACCTCGGCGTCACGTATCGAGAGACCGAACGGGCACAGCCATGAGCTTCAACAACCGAAGTGACGCGCTCATAGAACTGCTCGAGGAGCTCACCCAAGAGGGCCACGAGTACGTTCTCGTCGGCGGGTACGCTGTCTCAGCGTTCAATGCTCGCTTCTCCACGGATCTCGATATCGTCGTCGCGCCGGACTCCAAAGCTGACTTCGTCGAATTCCTCGAACGTCGGAACTTCGAGGAAACGGACAGCCACGCCAAGGAGTGGTTCTACGATACAGAGGTGATCGAGTACGAAAAGCGGCTCACGCCGCAACAGCCGATCGGCTTCGACCTCTTGGTGAACGGACTCGGGTGTCGTCAGACCGAGGCACAGTGGTCGTTCGACTACCTGTACGACCACAGCCACCAACAGGAGGTGAGCGGGGGCACAGTGACGACGACGGCTAGAGTCATCGATGGGGCAGTCCTCGTGGCTGCAAAGCTCCACAGCGGCCGAGAAACGGACCTTCGGGACGTCTTGGCAGTGGCTGAAGAGATCGACCTCGACGCTGTCACACCCCACCTGCGGCGAGGAGGCGACGATGGGCTCCGGGAGCAACTTGAGCGTGGTCTGGAGATCTTGGAGAGTGACGAACTCAAACACGGATTTCGGAGTGACTTCGGGGCCTCAGCTGTCTCAGAAGAAACGGTCACCGCTCTCCAAGAGTATCTGTCTGCACAGATTGACTACCTGAGCTGAAGCGGTCGGGGCCCCCTTGATCGGAAGTGAAGATAGGGCCTTCAGCGGTGCTTACACTCAGCCAAAAAATTGGAGGGGCGGTATCAGTCGACCGTCGCTAACACACGGACATCCGTAGCTGAGTGTCGTTCCCGTTCAGTACGAGCACCATGCTCGCGGAGGAACTCCTCAATACGGTCGGCAAGGGATTCCGCATCTTCCCTATCGACGTGGACGATCAGCGTCGGACGCTCCTCGTCGCTGTTCTCGATCACGAGCGAGACATCCTTGAACTCGTCCGGCTGTCTATACGCCTCGAACTCATCGGCGACCTGGTTGGCCAGGTCGTCGAGTACCTCAATCGGTTCCTTTGTCATAGATTGAATATCGGCCTTGGAAGGTTGTGCCATCGCGAACGCGTGAAGAAAACGTGACGTGACTTTCAGAACCACCTCCATCAGACAAACGCGAACGGAGCCTTCTCACACCGATGGTTTACCGAGAAGAAGACCGATTCACAGAAGGGGCAATGGGTTAGAGTGCTCGCGGATCGCTATCGGCGATGCTCGCAAACGCGACGTTCTCCTGAACTTGTTCGATTTCGACTGTTGGCTCGTCGCCGGGTTGAGCGCCGGGAACGATCACGACGTACCCCCGTTCGACTTTCGCAATACCGTCTCCCTGATCGCCGACAGTTTCGATTGTTACGTCGCGCACTTCGCCCTCATCCACGGGCGGTTCCGAGGAGGATTGGTTCATAATCTCCCGGGAAGGAGGCTGTTGTGACTCCGGTTCCATCGACGACGCTGTCGAGACTTGGGACTCTAGAATGGCCACTCGATACGTTTCGTTTGCTGACAAAGCCTCATGATCGACTTCACTCGAGGGGACTTCTACTACGTACCTTCCATCCTCTTCTTCGATCGGAGCACTAAACAGGGAACAAAGGGAGCTGGGGATCTCGACCATTTCTAGTTAGATGAGCTCCCACGGTAATAATTAGCTTCTGTGATGACCACCGCCTCCTAGTCGAGATTGGGAGACATTAGGGAAGTAAATCGGTGAGAGCGGTCTCCTCGACCTGCTCACCATCAGTAATGTGGATAATCACTTCGTCTTCAGACGAATAATCTTTGAGAACCTGAAGACAGCGTCCACAAGGGGATGACATCTCTTCATCCGCGACTGCCACACCTACAATTGGTTGCTTAGTGCTGTCAAACCCTTTCCAGACTGCAAGTTCGAGAGGATGTACATCATGAGACATCCCTTTCGTTAATCGAGTTCCAGCCCAGACAGAGCCATCCTCAGTTCGGACTGCTACCCCAACATCTGATTCATCTTTGGCCTCAAACGCTTTTTCCCGCAGAGACTCCCAGCGTGTTTCTTCATCTTGATCATCCCCACTTGAAGGAATACCGAGCTGATCAGGGGTTAGTCGTCGTATTTTAGTCGGTGTACGGTGGGTGTTTCTGATTCCCAGCTGTGTTTGGGTGTGCTCAGTCATAGGTGACAAATGACTCCTCCGTTATTTCTGAATCACTAGTTCTGTACAAGTGGGAGAAAGCTTCTCCGCCAAATTCGTAGCCAAATTCTTCAATGAATGTCTCAACAAGAGTATAAGCAGAAGGATCGTCCACCTCAAATCCATAGTCGCGGAACAGATACGCAGACAAAGATTCTGCGGGGATTTGGTTGTCATCACAAAGATGGTGTCGGGCAAGCTGCCAATGACGATCTTCAATTCCCCATTTCGAATTATGTCCTCCTTCCTCAACTTCGGCGATTTGCATAAGTGGGGCAGTTGATCGAAGGGAGGAAGGAGCATATGTACCGGCGACGTTCTTATTATACCAGAGAGAACTCAGCGACGGGTTTGTTGATTGATTAAAGGGGACAAAATAGGGCTTGTCTGAATCATCCTCCCCGACACGGAGGTAATCGTCGAAAAATTCGTTATAGGGAAAGGAGAGTCCAGTGTTCCGATTATCGAGCCCAGATTGTTGCTGGAGACAAAGATATCCAGGAAACATCCGGTGGATAGGGGCATCGATTAACCGGTGGAGACAATCTCGTACGACTTCAGGTTTCAGGACGTATCTCGTCATTTGTATGTGGACAGTGCTTGGTCCTGTTGGAAGTTGGAAGTATCTAAGTCTGTCCCAAACCCATTATATCCAAGACTGTTCGCAACTTGGATGGTGGTTCCAGAGCCAGCAAACGGGTCAAAGACAGTTCCCCTAGTCCAATCAGGATCCTCACACTCACAGCTCGTCCACCCGACAGTAGTCCACTCAGGGAAAGTGAATTCACGGAAATAACCACCTAGAATTTCTTTTGCCTTCTTAGCACGACGCTGAACATCTTCATCGTTTGCTCCTGCACCAACTTGGAATTCCTCTGCTTTCCCCACGTCAGAAATCCCGACGGCCTGAATGGCTCGAATATGGTCCTCTGTCAATTCGTCGTGGTTATGGTAAATTTCCAATGCCCGCTCTGCCTGCGGACGATCCGTATTGAGCTCTGTTAATCCTCGCTTCGTATCCCGACGTCGAGGCTCATTACACTCGGAACAGATTGAAGGGGGACATGCAAGCGTGATTGCCCTCCGCACTAGGTCGCGTGGGAAAGGAGCAAGGTGATCTCCAGTATTCCGATCATGAGAGATGCGCCATACGTCTCCCGGGTTCGATCCATTTCCGTATAACTCTGAGTAGCCGTGCAAGTCGTAGAAATAATTATCTTTGTCTTGAACTAGATGGAATATTGGCTCATGCCGTGGAACAAGCCGGTCTTGGGCTGAAGACGGGATTCCATTATCCTTAGCCCACTGAATTTCGTTCCGGATAGTCCATCCCGCCTCTTGAGCAGCTCTTGCAAACCGACCAGGGATTCCCTGAAGGCTTTTATTATGGTATGTGTCCCCGATGTTAAGGAACACAGACCCAGTAGGCCGAAGAAACACTTTCCAGTGCTCTAGTGCATCGATCAGGTTCTCGATATAGGTATCCGGATCAGGCTCCTGTCCCAGCTGGTCTTCGGTCCCATAGTCCCTCTTTTGCCAATAAGGGGGAGAAGTGACGATGAGATCTACTGAATTCTTACTGAGATCGATCGCATTCTCTTGGTTTTCACTGCCACCGTCTTTGGGATGGATTTTCGCTGCGTCGGCCTCAACGACATTCCACCAAGGCTCAGTATCAGCGGGGAATTCGCCTTGTCCTTCTTTCAGTTTCTCCAAGTCAGGAGCAGGGTGATCAAAGTACTCCTCTAGGTCACCGACTAGATTGACCGCAGCTTTCGGGTTGTCAAGGAGGTAATCATATAGGTCATCAATATTACGAGCCTCCCCGACTTCGTCCACGAAGTCCGTAAGAGAGGTAGAATTGTTTTGATGACTGATGTGCTGAGCTATAATTTCTATGACACCTCGAACTTCCTCATCAACCTCAGATAGATTCTCATCCATGAATCAGATCCCTCCGACAGAGTGGGGGTTGCATCGTTGTTACGCTTGTTTCTCGGGGTACTACTAGTGGACTTCGCAATAATATTCGACGACGACTCACGGTTCATCGTCCTCCTCTGGCTGATACTGTTCCTTGACCTCGAGAGCCAGTTCCCGCCGTGGTTCGTCATCTGCCGGGCCAAATACTCGACCGTGTAGCAATTCGATTCCCGCATTAGCGTACTCTTCTGCAATCTCATAGACCATCCGCTGGTCACGAAGAACGCGAACATCTCTCTCTTCACTCACTGCCACAGCCTCGATAACAGCCTGCTGGCGTTCCGAGAGACTCGCACGCCCGAAAAACGCGCCTTTTTCATTCTTTATCGTTTCAGGCATTGTGTTCTCTCTCCCATATCCAAGGGCGAACATGAACAGGTCGTGATTCTCAGCCTGATAGAAGGGAGAATCTTCAGATTCCTGCAACGCCTCAAACATTTCTCGCCGTTCGCTATCTATATGGACGTCACGCCGGGGTTCACGTTCCTCGTAGCTGTCTTCGGTATCTTGACTCATCGGTCGGTCACCTGTGTTACACCGTTTTGGAATTCAAGATGGTACTCATTCGCAACCTCGTTGGAAATGTACGCCCTGACGTCTTCACTATACTCGACGTCAGTCATGAGGAACGTGACCTGGGTATCATTCAGGTAGTCAGGTACGTTCTGCGCGATAAGCTGTTTCGGCTCGCTAGATATCCGTCCCAAGGGTGTATCGATGACAACAGGGGCGGAGAATCCGCTGATTTTGGAAAGTGCAGCCATGAACGAGAGAGCAAGCACTTGTCGTTCGCCAGCAGATAGTGAACCTAGATTCTTTCGACCGTCCGGACCGTAGAGACGGACCTCATACTCTTCAGTGAGGACGACCTCATAATCTTCATCTTTCCAAATTAGATCGTTATAGTACCGTTCGAGCCGTTGTTCAGTTTCCGTTCGAACCTGCTCCAGAATCTCTCCTTTAATCTCAGTGAGTTTGCCAGTGGCACTGTCGATGAACTCACTCTGTCTCACAAGGAGGTCATGTTCGTCCTGCTCGCGCATTGCCTGTTTCCACTCCTCCCGACGCTCATCAACGACATCTTCCTGTTGTTCAATTTTCCCGTTCAGTTCCCCAACTTCACGTTCCATCTTACTGATTCTACCTTGGATATCCCGACGGCGTTGCTCTAGTTCCTGAGCGCGTTCATTATCGATGATATCTTCATCTTCAAGCTGAGCAGAGATGTTTGCCAGTTCTGTCTCGTTCTCGTCGATAGCTGTCCGTGTATCCTCTAGCTCGCGGAGGTCAGCCAGGAGATCTTCAATAAGCGATTCGCCATCACGGAGTGCTCGCTCCATCCGGAGCCGCCCCTCAATTGCATCTTGACTTTCACTAGTTTGCTCTTCCAACAGGTCCTCAATGTGTTCTCGTGAAGAGTCACATTCGGCCAAGTCAGTCCCACAAACACACGTATCCCGAGAAAGAATCCCTCGAAGTAATTCCTCTGTTAGCCCAGGGACACCATTTTGTGACGATTCGTACTCTTCCAATTCAGAAACAGCATATCGGAGGGCATCAGCGTTGTATGCAATCCCGCCCGCTCGGGCGAGTGATGCCCCTACAGCCTCTTTCGCCTCTACAAGCTCCTCTTCCTGTTCATCCAGGCGTTCTTCCAGATAGACACGCCGCTGCTGCATCTCCCGAACGTCATCGTCTGCACTACCCGCAAGCTCATCATAGATGTCATCTATTTTGCCCTCAGCGGTGTCAATCTCGTCCTCTAAGTCATCCCGCTTTTGTTTCAGGCGTTCCAGCTCTTGTGAGGCTTCTTCCTTCCGTTCCTGGAGTTCTTGTATATCACCGCCGAGCTCGGAGGATTCACTCTCAAAGTCCCGCTGTACCTTCCCTAAATGACTAACAGCACTATTCAGAAGTTCAATATGAGATACATCGAGCACAGCTGCCCGTACATGGTCGGTGTATCCAGTTTGGAAGAACTCATCCAGCTGTTCACCATCGAACAGGAAATATTCATGGACGTGAGTTGGGAGAATCTCGCGAAGAATATTTTCAGGGTTCGGGTTCGGTCGCCAGTCATTCCCCCCAAACCGCTGGCGTAACCGAAGGTCACCTATAGAGCTGTTAAATTGTCGTTCCTCGCGGTCTCCTTCTGCAGCATCTTCTTGACGAGCTGTCGAGAAAGTTCGTCGGAAGGCGTACTCGGGTTCGCCTTTACCCAGCTTGATCTCGATGTGCCCTTGAATCGATTCACCAGGTTCCAATTCCTTCAGCCGCTTCTTGTTAACAAGCGGGTCCGACTCGAGGCCCTCGTCATCGTTCGAATCAGTATGGGTTTCTTCCCCGTAGAAACACAGCGTAATCGCGTTCAGAATGTTTGACTTGCCAGATCCATTCTGCCCCTCAATCACGTTGATGTGCTTCTCTGACGTGGTCTCTAAGGGGATCGTTTGATTTCCTTCATATTGCCGGTAATCCTCTATTTCGAGTTCGAATATCTGAACGTTATTCATTGTCGAATTCCTGCAGTGATTCGTTCCCGACAAAGTTGTCCACGAGCTCTTTATACTGCTCAGCGTACTCGGCTCGCGGCTCTTTCAGAATGTCCCGTTCATGCTCCAAAACCCCGCGTAAGAAGGCCCGAAGATCGTCATCCTCAACCTCGTCAACACGGTCAAGGATTAACGAATGTACCTCGGAGTCATTCATGCGATACTGCAACCATATCTACAAACGCATATCAATGTATCTTCTCAGATACCATATGCGATACGAACGTCTTCGATCTTGTTGCGGGCTTCATATTCATTTTCGGCTGTTTCAGCGAATTCCTCGAAGCGACGTAGTTCCTTCTCGAGAATGTATTGTTCAGACATCGCAATATCATCATCTGGTTCAAGAGTTGGAACAACGAGTAAGTCATAGATATCCGCACGATCCTTACCGGGGGCTTGACGAAGAACCCTACCTCGGCGCTGGATAAATTGCATCGGGTTCCCGGTATTAGCCATCAGGATTGCTGTCCTAGTAGCGGGAACGTCAACACCTTCGTCTAGACACCGCATTGCCACAAGGGCCTCGTATTCACCCTCCCCAAACCGGGTGAGTAACTCCTCGCGCAAGTCATCACCCTCCTCATGAGTAAACCGATGATGCATAACCCCAAATTCATTCAGAATCGACCCGACTGTGTCTATCTGTTCTGAGTTAGTATAGACTAGAAGGTGCTTGATATCATCTAAACCTCGAAGGATATCCCGGAGGACATCGTACTTGTTGATCGCTTCTTTAACGATTTCTGCGCGTTGTGATTGGAGAATATTTGTTGTCTCTTCATCCGCATCTTCAGAGTATCTTGATGCGACTACAGACTGAGTCATTTGACGATAGTTCTCCAACTCGTCTTCATCCATTTCTACAATAATGGGATGATACCGATATGGGGTCAGATACTGCGGAATGGCGTCTTCTAACGGGTATTCGTATATGACCCCGTCAAAATAGTCAAGCAGGTGGTTAGAACCTTCTTCATCATAATAGCGCTCCGGAGTCGCTGATAGCCCTATCCTCGCATCATAGGAATCAAGAAGGCCTTTTCGCCTACCCTCGGAACCCAGGCCGTGTACTTCGTCCCCGATGAGGATTGTATCCCGAGAAAGCTGACTCACTTTCTCTCGAAAGTGCTCTCCGGAGAATGTTTGATGAGTTGTAATCAGGCATTCGTAATTCTTGATTCCGAGTTCTAAATTTGAAACCGCCCGGGAGAGATCGTTTTTCCAGTCCGGATTAGCTGAGTGATAGACAAATTTTGGTTGGTCAAGCCCGAACGTTTCCATCTCCTGGGCCCACTGCCGAGCGAGGTGTTTCTGAGGGACAGCAATTACACAAAGAAGTGGATCATCTACGGTATCTGTGTATTCATCAAGTGCCGCTAGAGCTGTGAACGTCTTGCCTGTTCCAGTTGCCATCTGGAATAGGCCCCTGTTGTCATTCTCGAACCAGGAATCAACAGCGTCCCGTTGATAATCTCGGAGAACAATTTCAGATTCGGTGGTAGCAACTGATTCTGGTGGTTCATAAGGTCGATTGTTATTATCCCGGAGTTCAGCGATTCCCTCCTTAACCCCCTCTGGGATTGTATGGACCCCGACATTCTCATCTCGGCCTTCCCAAAGGTTCTCAAACCGCTTTTCTTGCATATTCACCCCCTCATTATCGCGGTCGCTTATCCAATCACAGTCGATAGTATATGCTTCGTAATTCCGGAGAGCCTGTTCGCTATCGTTCTGGGAGCCATGGAAAGCAACACGATTCCCATTCCAGTCATAGAATACCCCAAATTTATCGTGGAAGTCCCCCGACAGCTTCTTCGAAGGAACAGCTAGCTTGATTTCGAGTAGACCATCGGCGATCATCCACGCGATCGCATTGCGAGTTTCATACTCCAGATCATACCGCAGATCAGAAATCGTGCTATCTAGCGATTCTCGGAGGACCTCATCCGTTTTAGCACGGTTCCCCTTCTTAAGAGCCTCCCAGTCATCTTCTTCCAAAATAGGACTCATTATCCACTGCGCTGTACCGCCATTTTCAGCAAGTTCCGCTATTCCTCGTGCTGCAGACCGGACCCAATTTGTAGTGAAGTATCCGACACCGCGTCGATAGACCTTAGCTCGTGAGAGAAGGGGGATATAGAAATCCTGCATTAGGTCATCAGAAGAGGTATCGATGACCCTAGGGAGTTCCAAATCTGTGAAATCGCTCTCGGGCTCCATCTTAAAACAGATAATGTGGCAGAGGTTCAAAAGCGTATATACCGTCTTTCCCGGATTCGGACTTGAATTATGAACACCAAGATCGACCACCTTTGAGAATGAATGGCGTTTCCGGAAATGAGGAGTTAGCTAAAGAAACAGCACGGAACCACCCGACATGAGCCAATTTATACAGTTCTCAGAGATGTCCGAAACACTTCCCGGAAACGACCCAGTTATTCTTTTTATAGCTGGTTGTGAATCACTCCAGTAGAACCAAATGATCCGCGATGCTCGCGTCCTCCGGGCCGGATTCGTCCCTCGAGAAGTAGAGCATCGCGACGCTGAAGTCAACCACCTCTCCAGCGTCCTCGAGCCCATCACGAACGGAGAACCAGCCGACACAGCCATCGTCACCGGACCCAGCGGCGTCGGCAAGACGTGCATCTCGCAATTCGTCACCGAACGCCTACGTGAGGAGGTGCTCGACGTCGAGGCCACCTACGTCAACTGCTGGCGCAACTACACCCGATTTCGGACGCTCTACCAGATCCTCGACGATCTCGGCGCCACCATCGACATCCACCGCCAGTCGACGCCCCACGACGAACTCGTCGACCGCCTCCAGCAGCATGACGGCCCGCGAACCGTCGTCATCCTCGACGAGGTCGACCAACTGGAGGACCCCAGCGTCATCTACGACCTCCACAGCCTCCCGCAGTTCGCGATCATCTGCATCGCGAACAAGGAAGAGGAGCTGTTCAGCCGCGTCGACGATCGCCTCGTGAGTCGGCTGCGCTCCAGCGAACACGTCCGGATGGACAAGTACCACGATGAGCAGCTGTACGATATCCTGAGTGCGCGGGCGAAGTGGGGACTCGATGAAGACGTCATCACCGACGACCAGCTCTACCGGATCGCCGACGCGGCCGCCGGCGACGCCCGCCTCGCAATCGGCATCCTCCGAACGGCCGCCGGCAAGGCCGATCGCGAGAACCACGAGCGCATCACCGACGATATTCTCCTGGACGCCGCCGAGGATGCTCGGGCCCAGATCAAGCAGAAGAGCCTCGACTCGCTCACGCCGCACCAGCGCGTCGTCTACGACATCGTTCGCGAGCACGGCCCGGTCGGGCCGAGCGAGATCCACGAGCGCTATTCCGAGGACGTCGATGATCCGCGGACGAAGCGGACAATCCGCACGTACCTCTCGAAAATGGAGCAGTACAACCTCCTCGAGGCGGAAGGGACGAGTCGGGACCGAGAGTACTCGCTCGTCGATTCGGCGGCGGCGTCGCCGATGCAGTAACGGTGACCCCGTCAGCTATCAGGAACTGAACTCGCCGAGGCCCGATTGCTCGTGGTCCAGTGGCTCGATGACCTGAGGATCGTCGTTGCCGGGGTTGTTGACTCGCGTCGAAATCTCGTAGGCGTCCAGATCGTCCTTCGGATACGGCTGGCACAGTTCCTTGCGGGTGTCCGGGTCTGCGGCGAGCCAGTCGGACTCAGCGTCCTTTGGGAGGACGACCGGCATCCGGTCGTGGATTGAGTTCATCAGGTCGTTCGGCTCCGTCGTGAGAATCGTGACGCACGAGATCGTCTCGTCGTCGCCTTCCCAGACGTCCCAGATCCCGGCCATCGCGAATACGGGGTCGTCCTCCCGGTAAATCCGATAGGGATGTTTCGACCCGCCGTTCGGCGATTTCCATTCGTAGAACCCTGACGAGGGGACGAGGCAGGGACGTGATTCCCACGCCCGCTCGAAGACGCGTTTCTCGTCGGCAGTCTCGGAGCGAGCGTTGATCATGCCCTCCTCGGGTTCGTCCGCCCAGAACGTAATCAGCCCCCAGTGGTAGGCATCGATCTCATCGGAAGCCTCGTTCGTGATGATGTGGAGGTCGTCACCAGGTGCGATGTTGTATCGGGGTGTGTACCCGCCGTCCGCGACGACCTCGGCATCGAAGCGGGCCTCGAGGTCTGCTTGGTCGATGAAGAGCGAGTTCCGGCCACACATACATCCGGGTCCGGCCGGGAGAGTCTTCAACGTATCTGGAAATGTGAACGGCTCTGAATCGTCGATTAGAGCTCGGTCGGCGGCAGAAGCTCACAGAGAACAGCTGCTTGTTCAAGAAGTGCGTCGAAGAGCCGTTCAGTCGGTCGATATAGCGCGTGGTGTTCATCAACAGAGTATGGGGTTTTCTCATCATCTGTGTGTGAGAGAAATCCACACTCAAGAAGCGGAGCAAGGGTAGTATCCAGCGCAGTTCCGGAACGGCCGGATTCGGCTTCAAGAGTGTGTCGAGGGAACTCAGAAAGGAACCGCGTACAGCAACTCAGGACGTGAGCACGTCGATCAGCGAATAGTTCGTTGAGCGCAGTACGATGGGTGCGTGTCCAATACTCATCGAGTTTGACGTATGTGCGAACGATCGGGGATAGCTCGTTCAAGGAACCAGTAGCATGGACGATGCCAAGGTCGTTGAGCGCATGTTGGTCTTTGGTGTCCAAAGACTCGCCGAGGGGATGGAGAACAGTTTGAAGCGCCTCGTGGTACCGCGAAGTGAGGAATTCCCCGGCAACAACGTGGGCGTTCACGATATTTCGAGTTGGGTGCATTGACTCGTGGTGGTCGGGGTTTCGGTGGTCGACTTGGGTTCGTGGATAGCTCATAGAGCACCTCTTCCAACGTGGCGTTGAGCATTAACATTCCGAGCAGTCAGGCTCGAGACTGCAGCTGGGTAGGTTTAACCAACACACCGCCGTCAATACGGCCGGGTGTTGGTTAACACGAAGTACGATCGATTCAGGAACTATTCTCGGAAACAGGATCCAAACGGAGACTACTCGGGACTGTACCGGGATTGGAGGGGATCACATCGAGTTTCCTGAAACGCGGAAGCGACACGCCGCGGCTTATCGGGAACGTAGACAACTAATCGAGTATGGGAGAACACTCAACGTCGAACCGATTGGCGGTGGACCAGCCGACACGGGGCGCTGACCGCAATCGGTCCCTTGCTGACCAGGCCGATCCGACTACGGACGAGATGTTGTTGCCGTCACTCGGCGACGGCATCACGCTGCTCGACGTCGAGGGAGGCCGCGGCGTCCCGATCCTGCAGTCGCTCGTACTCGACCATCTCCTCCTGCACGACGGGCCCGCCTTCTGGGTCGACGCAAATGGTCACGCGACGACGACGACACTCGCCCAGATCGCGCCCAGTCAACGGTTGCTCAACCGAATTCACGTCGCCCGCGGATTCACCGCCTACCAGCACTACGGCGCCGTCTGTGATCTCCCGTCAGCGGTGAACAAAGTAATCCAGACGTCCACCGCCAACGCCCGGGCAGCCGGTCGAGGGGCGCCAGGTCGCGACGAGGACACGTCGCCCCACACGCCCGCCCTCATCGTCGCGCCGGCCGTCGACGCCCAGTACCGCGCCGACGATACCCTCGGCGAAACCCACGCGGGAACCCTTCAGGCTCGAACTCTCGCTCGGTTGGCAACCTACGCCGAGGGGTACGACATCCCGGTGCTCGTTACGCGAAACGAACGAAACGAATTCACCGAATCAGTCGCGACGGTCGCCGACCACCATCTGGAGTGCGAGCAAACTCGGATGGGGCCACGGGTCGTCGGCGAAGACTTCGAGACGCTCGTCTATCCCGTCGACGACGGCGCGTACTACCAGACGACATTCGCGTACTGGCGGCAGCTGCTCGCGGCACGCGCCACGCAGGTCGGCGTGGAACCGACGACGCCGGCGCCGTCGACACCGACCCCGGAGGGCGTCGGAACGGGTGTCACCGCTGACGGTGAGGCGGTGGCGGCCACCACGGATCCCTTGCTCGATGCGTGGACGGCAAGCGGTACAGGAGGCCGATAGCGATGGGGCGTACGAACCCAACCTACCGAGATGCGTTGCGGGCCATCGAAGAGCGCTGGGCAGAGTTCCGGCGGGCACTGCGGCGTCGCGACCAGCCGCGCTTCGACCGGCTGTTCGAGTACGCCCGCAAGCACGCCGACGCGAGTGGGCTGTTGAACCACCAGAACCCGCTGCTGCCGACGCTGCTCAGCATCGATCTCGAACAGGAGGCCCGCCTCGACGACCACGAGGAACGCCTCGAAGAACTCGAAGCCGCGGTCGCAGCACGCGATGATCAAGAGAGTGCCCCACCGGACTCGAACCCGTGACGATGCCGTTCAGTATCGACTTTCTGGACGACGGCCGCGTCCTGGAGTGGGAGGCAACCGCCGACGGCGCCGTCGCAACCGAGCGCGGTGACTACACCCCACGCTTCTACGTCGCCGCTCGCGACCCAGCGTCCGACCTCGACCTCACGACGCTCCAGTCGGTGTACGACCAGCACCCGGACGTCGTCGCGACCGAGATGGTTGCGCGACGGCCGGGCTTTCGACGAGACGAGGAGACCGTTCTCGCTGTCGACGTCGCCCACATCGACCGCGTCACCCCACTCGCCCGGCAGGCGCGTCAACTGTCGGACTATCCAGTCGGGGATCTCGCCTGCTTCAACGTCGACTTCTCGCGAGAGTTTCGGTACTGTCTGGAGACCGGCGCCGATCCGACGCCGGCGAGCGAGCTGTCGACGCTCCGGCTCAGCGTTCCGGTGACCGAAACGAGCAACGACGTCTACGGGGAGCTGTCCGTCGCCGGCGACACCGTCACCGGCTCGCCGACGGATATTCTGACCGCCGTCCAAGGGGCACTCGACGCGCACGATCCGGACGTCCTGGTCTGCTCAACCAGCGAGATCATCCCGACCCTGTACGAGATGGCGACGGACGCCGGCGTCGACGACTTCTCGCTGAGTCGGTGGCCGGGCGTCGACTACCAGCAGCTCGCGAGCCGGTCGACGTACTCGAGCTACGGCCGCGTCGGCCACTCGCCGGCGCGGTACAACGTGCCCGGCCGGGCGATTATCGACGAGTCGAACACGTTCTTCTACGGAGAGACGAACCTCGACGGCGTCCTCGACCTCGTGTCGCGCTCAAAGAAGCCCGTCCAGGAACTTGCGTGGGCGTCGATCGGGAACGTGCTGACGGCGATCCAGATCTGCGAGGCCCACGACCGCGGCGTCCTCGTGCCATGGAACTCCTGGCGCCACGAGTTCTACAAGCCGATGGGGACGCTCCACGACGCCGACCGCGGCGGCTTCATCTTCGCGCCCGAGGTCGGCCTCCACGAGAACGTCCACGAACTCGACTTCTCCTCGTTGTATCCGAACATCATCTGTACCCGGAACGTCTCGCCGGACGTCATCCGGTGTAGCTGCCACAGCGACCGCGACGACGTCCCCGGCCTCGGGTACTCGATCTGCGACGACCGGGGCTACCTCGTCGACGTGCTACAGCCGATCATCGACGCTCGCGACGAGATCAAGGCGGCCATCCGTCGCGAGAAGGAACGAGACGACCCCGATGAGGACCGGCTGGCGGAGCTCGAGGGACGGTCGGGAGCGCTAAAGTGGATTCTCGTCGCCTGCTTCGGCTATCAGGGGTTCAGCAACGCGAAATTCGGCCGTATCGAGTGCCACGAGGCAATCAATGCATTCGCTCGCGAGATTCTGCTGACGGCGAAACAGCGGCTGGAAACTGGCGGCTGGCGCGTCGTCCACGGCATCGTCGACTCCATCTGGGTGACGCCGGCCCCCGACGTCGACGACGATGACCGTGAGGACCTCGAGACGCTCGCGACGGCAATCACGGAAGAGGTCGAAATCTGGCTCGAACACGAAGCTCAGTACGACTGGGTCGCGTTCGTACCGCAGCGCGAGAGCGATGCCGGCGCGCTGACGAAGTACTTCGGAAAGGTCGCCGGCGACGACGACTTCAAGGTCAGAGGCATCGAAGCCCGGCAGCGCTCGACCCCGCCGTTCATCGAGGACATCCAGCGGGACTGTCTCGACCAGCTCGATGCCACGCGGTCACCGGACGCGGTGCTCGGACGGCTCGAACGAGCAATCGGCGAACTACAGGCGGGCAACGTAGCAGTAGAGCGGCTCGTCGAGCGGAACCGTGTCTCCAAGCCCCTGGAAGGCTACTCACAGAATACACAGAACGTGGCCGCCTTGAAACGGGCTCGCGAGCAGGACCTGGCAGTCCACCCGGGCCAAGATATCGAGTACGTGGTCGTCGACGACGAGAAATCCTCGCGAGACCGGGTCGCCCTCGCCCACGAGGAGATCGAGACCTACGACGCCTCGTACTACGAGACGCAGCTGGTCAGAGCGGTCGAAAGCGTGCTTTCACCGCTCGGGTGGGACCGATCCGACATTCGCCGAGAGCTCTCCGGTGAGAGGGACGCCGTTTTGAGCTCGTTCGGAGCCACCAACGAACTGTCGTAGTGGACCCCACCCCTGGTTTCCGTCGTTTCGATCCAACCCCACGTTTCCGACGTAATTTTCGACCCCCCTCGTTTCCGTCGTTTCCTCACGCCCCACCCCAGATTTCCGTCGTCCGCACCCACTCAGTAGTAGGGGGGCACTACTCGCGAGTCCAGTCCTGCATCCGGCTGTCCTCGAGGATCGTTTCGCGGACGACCTGGGGATCTTCGATGAGTCGGTTCTGGAGATGGATGCCGCCCGCACTCCCCTTGTTGATCTTCTCGATTTCGACAACCCCGAGGAAGGCTTGCTCTTTCAGGATGTCGCGAAACCGACGGACGGAGAGGATATCCATATCGAGATGGTTGCAGATGCGTTCGTACTGGTCGTACACCCGGCTCGTGAGGAACGCATCGTCATTGCTGTTGACACTCAGCTCCGTGAGCGCCAGCAACGCCGCCTTCGCCTGCGTGGGTGCGCCGTTCACGAGTTCTCTAAACCGGTCCTTTTCGGCGTGCTGCTGTGCCTGGCGGACGTGTTCCTCCGTCACTTGCTCTGCTCCGGCCTCGTAGGCGACCTCCCCGGCGTGACGAAGAATGTCGATCGCCTTCCGAGCGTCGCCGTGTTCCTGCGCGGCGAAGGCCGCCGAGAGCGGAATCACGTCCTCGGAAAGGACGCCGTCCTGGAAGGCGTCCTCACGGTTGAACATGATCTCCCGGAGCTGGTTGGCGTCGTATGGCTTGAAGAACAGCTCCTTGTGCTGGAAGCTGCTTTTCACGCGCTCGTTCACGTTGTCGACGTACTGGATCTTGTTGCTGATCGCGATGACGCCGACGCTACAGTCGATTTTCCCCGCCTCCTCAGCGCGCGAGAGCTTCATCAGCACGCTGTCGTCGTTCATCAGATCGATCTCGTCGAGGATGATGATCACAGAATCGAATTGAGCGTCGAGCGTCTTCCAGAGGAGTTTGTAGTATTTCGACGTACTGAGGCCGGTATGTGGGACGGAGATTCCAGTCGAAGATTCATCGTTCAGCTTCGCGGCAAGTGAGGAAATCGCCTGAGTCTCCGTGTTGTCTTCAGCACAGTCGATATACGCTGTTCCAATCTCGACGCCATCCTGAGCGGCATTTTGAGCTCGCTGGCAGACGTGTTTTGAAACGAGAGATTTTCCGGTCCCTGTTTTCCCGTAGATCATCACGTTCTCCGGGGAGTACCCGTGGACAGCACCGTTGAGACGTTTCGCGAGCTTCGAGATTTCCTCGTCGCGACCGACGATCCGGTCAGCCTCCGGAACGTGGCCGATTTTCAGGAGATCCTTGTTCGCGAAAATGCGATGCCCGGATTCAAAGAGTGGATCGTCGACAGAACTGGGTGAAGAGTCGGGCGTCATTGAATATCACACGGTGTGAGCGGGGGGAGTATAAATCTAGTGGAGAACGCCACCCCACGTTTCCGACGTTCCTTGTCCGATATCAGCCGGAAAATGCCGTCATTCGGTGGAATTGGATTGCTGACAATATAGCCGCGTTTCCGACGTGAGAGAGGAAACCCGTAGACGGAAGCGTCGCCTCGATGTCGAATCCCGAACCCACACACCCCACGTTTCTGTCGTAATCACCGAACAGGTGGGGAGGGGACTCGAAGAAGACGTCCACGACGAGATACCAAAGACGAGAGCGGCCTAGCCGTCCAATACTGGCCGTCTACAGACGCAGCTGGAAAGGATTGTTTCAGCTGAGGGGGCGAAGTACTTCGCCCCCTCCTTGGTCGAAGTACACTTAATGAACGTTTCTCAGCTATGCCACTTTAATCTATGTGTTGCGGAAGTTAGTTCATCTCTAGATTAGTTCTAGGTCAACAGAATGAGTGGCTGTATAACATTATGGTAGCCTCTCCCTACGCCGTCGTGGAGAAACGACGGAAACTCGGGGGGTGTGGTTCCTTCGAAATCAGCGCCACCCCCTCCACCAACATCCAGTTACGACGGAAACGTGGGGTGGGTGCCCTCCATCATCGAGTTTTACTCGTCCGGGTTGACCGGACCTTTGTACTTCGACTTCACTGAATCACCCTCCCGCCACTGCCAGTAGTAGTAGCGATTGTCGTTGATTTCCTTGATCGTGATCGTCGCTTTGGCAGGGACGTCGTCCGGGAGATCGTCCGGTCCCTCTTCGACCTCTTCTTGATCTGCCGACTCCTCGAGACGGGCCTCTCGTTCCTTGTGCTCGGCGAGCGCTTCAGCGTACGTCGCAACGTCTCGGAGCTGCTCCGGGTCCGACTCGTTGAGCGTGTTGACGATCTCCGTCGGGAGGTTCGCCGGTGGGGTCGGGGGTTCGTAGGACATCGGCTACTCTCGTGTTAACCAACACGAGCCACGAATCCATAGTTTTGTTGGTTAAGACGATGGAGACGACTCTCGTGCCTGCTGACTGTAACACTACTCGAAACTTCTTTATATACAAGTTTCGTACTATGTTACACCGTGCTCCGGCGTATCGAACTCGAGGTCCTCGCCACGGTCGACCGCGGCGACACGATCTCTGAGCTCGCGACGAAGCTCGACCACAGCGAGAGTTACCTCTCTCGTGCTGTCGCCGACCTCGTCGAGAAGGGGCTCGTCTACACGGAACGCGACGGGCGGCGAAAACGAGTCGTCCCGTCGGACGCTCGTGCCGTCGAGCTCTACCAGGACCTCGTCCGCCAGCACTCCCACATCGACTTCCCCGAGCTACTAACCGGGAAGGCACTCGAGGTGCTGTACTACCTCGACCAGCCGCGAACCGTCTCCGAGATCGCCGACCGGAGCGACAATTACCGCAACACGGTCAACCGCGTCCTCAAGCGGTTTCGCGACCGCGGGCTTGTCGGGACGGCCGACGGCCGCTACGAGTTCAACGCCGACTTCGACCGTCTCCACGAGTTCGCCCGTGAACTCGCACACCATCTACATCGTCAACGCCTCGAGGCCGTCGCCCCGAAGGGCACGATTCTCTGGGAGGACTACGACGAATTCCTCGCCCAGGCTGAGACGGAGATCGAGGCAGAGGGGTTCCACGAAACCGGCCTCGCTCGGTTCGCGGCCTTCGACCTCCAATTCCTGCTCACCGGCCATCGCTACTACGTCTACTCCGAGGATCCCGACGCAGTCTCGCCGGCGGAACTTTGCTGTCACACGCTACTGATCGACGACGGCAGCCGCCACCGCTCGTACTGTCTCCTCCTGCTCAGCCACGTCGACGTCGACGAGGCGGACCTCCGAGAGCAGGCGGCGAAGTATGGTCTCGAAGACGAAATCGACGCCCTGCTCCGCTACCTCGAGACGCACGGCGAGGTTGACGACGACCGGCTCCCGGAGTGGGACGAGTTTCAGGAACTGGCGGCTGACTACGAGGTGCCACTACCACAATGAGACCAACATTCGGACGCGAGTACATCGAGAACGAATTCCAGCGAATCGGGAACGGGCTATCTGAACCGCTCACGGTCTACCTGATCGGTGGTGGCGCGATGTCGCTGCGCGACCTCAAGGGGGCGACGAAAGATATCGACCTGGTCGTCCCAGATGGCGACGCGTACGGTCAGCTGTGGGCGGTCCTGATGGACCTCGGGTATACGGAGGTCCAGTCGCTGGATGCAGATTACCGGGCGCTTGGCGCGACGAGCTGCGTCGAGAACGAAGACGGGTGTCGCCTCGACGTCTTCAACCAGCAGGTCGCGAACAAGCTCGTGCTCACCGACGGGATGCAAGAGCGCAGCGAGCCGTTCCTCGACACAGATCGACTGACGGTCCGGCTGGTCAGCAACGAGGATATCTTCCTGTTCAAGGCGATCGCCGGCCGCGACGACGACATCGAGGACATGAATATGCTCGTGCAGGCCGGCCTCGATTACGACGTCGTCCGGGCTGAACTCGAAGCCCAGATCGAACGCCTGGGGGACGATCAGTTCGCCACGTTCGCGAACGAGGCCCTGGTCGAACTCGAGGAGCGGTACGGAGTGACCACACCGATCGAGGACCGCGTCCAGAAGCTCACGAACAGGTACTACCGGGGGCTCGAAGTCCTCCAGGCACTCGACGAGCCGATGACCGTCGACGAACTGGCCGCCGAACTGGAGTTGGATACTGACAAGGTTCACGACCGGATCGCGTATCTCTCAACGTTCGACCGGGTCCGTCGGGATGGCGACACGATCCGTCCTGTGGAGTAGCTCAATCGTCGCCCTACGTGGAAGGAAGGCGGCCGTCTGGTCGGGGCACGCGGCCCCGTTTGATCTCGTGATCGACGCGGCGCAGGTGCTTGCAGCCGCCTTCGGGTGAACGTTGCTGCCAGTCTGGACAGGTACACGATTCGTCGATGACGTCGACTTCGTACCTGTTGCCGGACGCGGACTGTACCTCGTAGCGGCCACCCTTCGAGAGGAGTGAGACGTCCATCGCTTCGGCGACGGCACGCTTCGTGCGGGGCTCGAGATCGTCCTGTGACTCTGCGTTCTCGTCGACGACCAGTCGGTCGCGAACGTCGCCCGTTCGGCCGCCGTCGGGAGCGACGGCTTCCGCAGGGCCACTGAGCCGCTCGTGGAGCACTCCCTCCACCGGATGGCCTTCCGGCCACAGGTAGTGCACTTCGCGGCGCTCTCGATGATCGTAGGACCCGCACGCCGCTGCGCTCCCGGTCCAGACGCGCCAGGCCCCGAGCGCGGCCATCACGTCGACGATGTCGCGGGGAACCGTCTGGTGGTCGTCCGGGAAGAACACCCGGAAGCGGGTACACGCCTCCTGCGGCGGGACGGTCTCCCACCAGTCTTCGCTGGAGCCCCAGCTGTCGTACATCGCGTCGTCGCTCCCGTAGCCGACGGTCACGCCGTCGATCGGCGTCCAGTCTGCTGGGAGGTGGTCCGCCTCGCCTTCGAGCACCCGGAGGACGGCGTAGCGGAGGTATTCGTGGGCTTGGTTGTCTGTCGTTCGAGCGACCTGGTCGTGCTGCTCGGCAACGTGCTCGGCTTCCTTGAGGACCGTCGTGAGATAGGGTTCAGTCATTATTCGACGGAGGTCAGAACGCGCCTCCGCCCCTCCGCGGGCGCAGAAAAAATTCCGTGTAGCTGATGGACTGGTTTTCACTCAGAATGACTGCTTATAGACACGAAGGGTGTAGCGTTCGCGTCGGCGGTGCAATTTACAGATATGCGAACGCTCCACTAGGTATGGTTGCCACGTACTCAATACTGTCACTACTGATCATCTTCGCGCTGTCGTTGTTGATTGTTCGTACCGGCTCGATTGCGCTGGAGATGACGGGCCTTTCACCAGATGTGGCCTCCTTCCAAGCCACGTCTGCGTTCTCTGGAGCCGGATATACGACCGAAGAGGCAGAACAGGCTATCACCACCGTCGGCCGCCGCAAAACCGTGAAGGCGCTCATTCGGCTCGGCAGTATTGGACTCCTCGGTGCAATTTCGTCACTTATCCTTTCGTTCACGCGAACTGGTGGCGACGACCTGTTGAACTTGCTGTATATTCTCGGTGGCGCCGGTGTGATCATTCTGTTCGCACGAAGTCGGTGGTTCAACCGCCTCGTGACGCCGCTTATTGAGTGGCCGCTGAGTGAGACGACAGAGTTGGAGATCTCGGATTATGCCCAGTTACTCGGATTGCAACGTGAATATCGTGTGGCGGAGGTGGAAATCAGCGAGGGGGATTGGCTGGCAGGGGGGTCGATTTCGGAGCTGGATTTACCACGCGAAGGGGTGTTGATACTCGGCATCCGTCGTGATGATTCATATATTGGTGCCCCACAACCAGATACGGAGACAAAACCGGACGACACGCTTGTCCTCTATGGGAAACAAGACCGTCTCAAAGAATTGTCAGACCGGCTCAGTGGTGATGCAGAGGCTCGGGAAGATGCTGTTGAAGACCACGAGGGAACGCTCGAAGAGCAACAACAACTCATTGACCAATAACAGGAGCCACTCACCGAATTTGACCTCCTGATTAGAAATTAGAATTGACTGAAAGAATGGCGACATCACGTATGGATTAACCAACAATACAAAACTACACATCCCTCTGTTGGTTAATCAAATTGGAGAGAGAATTATTCCTCGAGAACGTCGATGAGTTCTTCTGCCGTTCGACTAATCCGGCCGAGGCGCTCGCGAACGACCTCGGGATCGTCCGACTCCCACGCAGCGAGGTAGAACGCTGACCCGCTAGTGTCGAGCCCGCAGTAGCGACCGACAACGTACGCGACGGCTTCAGCCTCGACCTCGCGTTTTGCCCGTTCGGTGTCGTCGTCGACGTCGAAGTGGAGCAGGGCGTGGGCATACTCGTGAATCAGCGTCCGCGCAAGGTCGGCCTCGTTCTCCCGATCGCGCACCTCGACGAGCGGTTGGACGTCGACGAGGCTCAGCTGCTCGCAGATGCCCTTCGCCTCGCCGTGGGTCCAGTCTTCGTCGGGAACGATTCGCACTGTCACGCCGAGCTCATCAGCGGCGGCAGTTAGCTGTTCGACGAGGTCACCGGCGTCGCCGGTCGCTTCCGTGTCTAGGTCGGGAAGCGGCTCGCCCTCGGTCTGGGAGACGTCGAACACCGGCGCGGGCTTGAACCCGACCAGGCCCTCGGACCACTCCTCGGGCGGCGTCTCGTCGTAGTCACAGTCGCTGTCCTCGTGGTAGCTCGGCGAGTTCTCGCACTCCGGGCACTGCTTCGTGATGATTGGCGCCCAGATCCAGATGGCCGACTCACCCTCCGTGACGTGACGGTCGAACTCCTCCTGCCACGTCCGGTAGCCAGCCACGCGGGTTGCCTCGGGACACTGCCGCTTGATGAGGAGCGTGTTCCGATACGAGTAGTCGTGGAAGCGACTCTGGACGTCCAGCCACTCCTGGAACTCCGCGCTGGCCTGCGCGTCGTCGACGCCGGCGACGAGGTCGTCGATCCACTGTTCGATCGTACTGTTCATCTCGTCTGATCGCGTGTCGGTCTGGTCGAAGGAGACCGACGAGTCTCTGGTCGTAGCCATTGTGTGCACGGAATCGAGTTCACGGCGACTGCATCAGTTCAGACCGCGCCGCGCCCCTCAGGGGCGTTCAAAAAACCGCTCTGGCGGTTAGCGGAGCTCGTGACGTTCGTCCGCAAAGCCGACCGTAACGAGGTACTCGAGGAACTCGTCGAACCGCTCAACGTCGCTGGGCGTGTCGGTCGCAAGGTGACGCGCCCACTCGATGGCCCACTGGAAGGCGGGATCCGTGCCGCCCTTGCCGTGAATGTACCACCACCGGGCCGCTTTCAGCACGACCAGCGGATTCGTCGGCGGCTGCTCGCCAGCAAGCCCACGGGTGATGGATTCGATTTCGTCGGGGACGTCGGCGGAATCGACCTCCGCTGATTGCGTGTTGTCGATATCGACCGGGATCTCGTCGATCGAGACGGTGTCAGGACGCTGTTGTTGACTCACTGGAAATCACCTCTGAGAGCTTTCGAAGGAGCCCTCGCCCTCTCTGGGGGCACAAAAAACAGGTCGCGACGTCATGCCGGCGGGAGGTAGACGCTCTGTTCGCCGGCAGATACCTTTGTGCTGAACGTGGGACTTCGCTTGTTAGTCAACTACTGGTTGGACTGGCAGCCGTTCGAGTCGGCGATGGCACGGGATACAGAGAGTCAGCAGGTTACTCGGTACATCTGCATCGTCGACCGACTGGTCTGGGTCGTTGTAGAACCGGCGTCGAGGAATCCGGTGGTGAACCGGGAGATCACGACCGAATTTCTCGCGGTGAGCTTCACGGCCCATACCGCAGCGCAGGCAGGACTCGTTGTCACGGGTGATGATCTCCTCACGAATCTGTGGCCAGTTCGAGCCAAACGGAACTATCTCAGTATCTGACTGACGGTAGTTTTCTAGATAGTCCGGGTCGGCCGCTTGAAGGGCCGTTCGCCACGTTCCGAATTCACGCTGATACGGATCGATGGTAAACTTCCCGTGTTCGTTCATTTCCGTTGTTGTCGGTGGGTGGCCCAGCTCATTCGCAACAGCCCGCAGTTCGGCTAATAACTCCTCCCGTGGAATTCGCCACCGCTCATTCGGCTCGAAGCCGGCAGCTCGGAGAGCTTCATTCCACGAACCGAATCGCTCCTGATAGACTGCTGCACTCCATTTCCCTTGGTTTCGCATTTCATCCTTCCGAGGGACATGGCCTAGCTCTTCGGCGAGACGGTTGAGTTCGGATATCAGATCCTCCTCGCTCACATCCCATACGGAGTGGACTTCCAACTCAGCCTGTCGAAGAGCACGATTCCAGGTTCCAAACGCTCGCTTGTACGAATCCGAGGTGTAGGGGCCACTCCGGTCCATTTCATCTGTTGTGGGCGGTCGACCCAGTTTCTCAGCGAACCCCTGTAAGGCAGTAATGAGTCTCTCTTCGGAGAGATTCATTTCAACGTTCGGCTCAAAATCGGCCGCCCGTAGTGCTGCATTCCATCCTCCAAATCGCTTGCAGTATGTCTTCACCGAATACTTTCCGTGAGCACTGTATTCACGCTCTGACGGGGTTCCTCCCACGATGTCGGCAACCGATTTGAGATCAGTAAGGAGGTCCTCTTCGGACGTCGATGGTCGTCCGTCTGGATCATTCGTTCCGGTTTGAAGTCCGGCAGCCTCGAGTGCGTTATTCCACGACTCGAACCGATTCCCGTACGTCTTCGAAGCATGAGGTCCTGAATCGTCCATCTCACTCTGCGATGGGGGACGACCGAGTTCCTCAGCGAACTTCTGGAGCCGATTGAGGAGTTCATCGTCTGAGTACAGCTTCTTGCCCATGATTTCTGAGGGGATTGAGTCACTCAGTTTGGTCCCGACTCGGTATTTGAATGTCCGCACTCACTCATTCCGGATATTGATCGGAACGGCGACTCAAGGGGCGATCCTCGCGAGTCGTATGGCAGCCACCCCCACTTTTTGGAAGCGACGGCTCGCCGACTAGGATATACTGAAATTCAGTACTAAGACGTCTTATTCGACGGTTTATGGATAGGCAGTTCGACGACGAAGACTGAACCAGTTGGGTCGTTGTCCTCGACCCATACGTCACCACCGAATTGGTCCGTCAGGAGATGGACGAGATATAGACCAATCCCTGATCCTGGACTGTCCAATCCTTTCTCCCCTTTCCCGAAGATTTGTTCTTTCTGTTGGTCAGGAATGCCAGGTCCATTATCTGCAATCCGGTACCGGACAGTCTCTGAGTTCTCTTCACAGGAGACGGTGATCTCAGGGGTCTCTTTGTCGTTGTGTCGGACCGCATTCTCGAGGATATTCCGGAAAACCGAAGAAAGCATCTCGTTTGCCTGTACCGACACGTCGCAGAGTTCACCCGATACGTGAAACTGCGCGTTCGGGAACGAATCACGTACTGCAGCGAGCTCAGCGTCAAGAAGTGGCTGAAGCTGGATTTCTTCTAATTCAGCTGTTCCTTCTTCTGAGAGTGATTCAACGAACTCACGTGCGACCTCTGTGAACTGAATTACGTGCCGGGACTTCTGTAACACTCGGTCCAGAGCGTCTTCCCCATCTTCATCGATATGGTCTTTGAGGATCTCGGCCCATCCGAGAATCACGGTCATATCGTTCCGGATATCGTGTCGAACCACGCGATTTAACGCCTCGAGTTGTTCGGTTTTCTCTTCGAGTCGCTGTCGATATGACTCGCGTTCAGTTACGTCGGTAACCGTCACTAATTGGCCGGTCGTTACCTCACCTGCTAAGAATGGCGTGCTCGACACGTCATAATACCGTGTTTCACCTTCCTGCGTAATTGTCAGGATATCTTGTTTGGTGAGATGATCTGCGAGTGCGGTATTCACAGCCTCAAGCGGTTCGCCAAAGGAATCCTCAAGGGTTGGAAACAGTTTGCGAGCCGCTTGATTGTAATCCTGAATCCGGGTTTCTTGGTCGAGGAAGATTGCGGGTTTCTCTGACTCCCCGGTTAATCGGATTGCCTCAAACCGTTGTCTGTAGAAGAAGAGCGTTCCAACGGCGAAGAGGGCGACGCCAGGCGGCTCATACATTAATGGGAGCAGCCAGTCGACCTGGCCGCCAATAATCGTTGCAACAGCTGGGAGGCCTGAGAGTCCAACGAGCACGACGAGCGGACGGCTGTCACTCCCAGTATGATGGAACCGCTCCATCAGTACGAAGAATCCGACAGCGATGGCGGCATATGATAACCCCAAGACGATCCAGTAGAGCAGTTCGTGATGGATCACGAGGTGTGGGAATGGTTCTGTGACCCATTCCGTCGTAAAGTAGAGATTGTGGAGTGGATTCGTGACTTTGAGAGCGGTGAAAAAGAGGAACGTCCCGAGTATGAGGTTTCGGAATGGGGCGTGTCGAGGTGGCCGACCGGTATATGCAGCACAAAAGTAGAGCCAGGCCCCAACGGCGACGAACGCAAAGATGAAGCCAAATATATAGAAAGCGAGTTTCCCCGCACGCGTCGGTGCGAGAAGATAGCCAATGTACCCTCCAGACCACAGAGCAACAGAACCGAGGAAGACGATCAGTCCTTCACGTGTCTCCGGATGCTGTATCTTCCGTGCTTGTGGAATAGTCGCCACGCAGGCAATCGCAGATAGTGCGAAAATTATGACGTGACCTAGAAGGAGGGGATTCATTATCCAGATAAAGGGTTGTTCTCGGGGTATTAAATAACGGTTTGGAACAGCCCTCTTACAGGGGGATATCCGGGCTTCTTCCGGCCACTAGGCATTCTTTCTCTCGGTCGATTCCCAGAGTTGGCGTCCAACTCATAAGGCTCCAACAGTACTGGTACAGCCGATTAACCAACAATAAGGAAACCGACGCGGAAGGTGTTGGTTAAGAACAGAGCTTACTCTTCGTTCTCACGCAGCTCTTCAGCCTTCCACTTGAGCCGGCGCAGAATCTGCGTTCGATTTTGGTGGGCGTTCTCGTAGGCAACACACTCTTGCAGGGTCTCCATATCGGGAATCGTCGCGATACCGGCCTTGATCAATCGGTAATTCGATGCTTCGAGACGTTTCCCAGGTGGGAATTCGTCGTCACTCCCGTCGCTGATCGTGGACTGTTCCATCTCTAAGGCCCTCCACCCCTTGAGGGCGAGAAAGACAGAACAGACGACTACGTCACCACGTGGCGTCAGGCCATCGCCTCTTCGAAGCACTCGCGAAGCCCATAATATCACTGACCAAACTGATTGGTTTTATTTGATGCCGGTGTTATCGAGTGGTTCCAGTCGTATAGTTGCGAACATTCGGTAACTCCCATCCATATCTGACTGCAATAAGTCGTGATCCCACTGTCATGGTCGCACATCCACCGGCTGCGAGCGCACCGGTTCCAAAATGAATCGACAGTAGCCAGTAGAGACCTCCACCAAGCACGGCACAGCTCGCATAAAAGTCCTGAAGTAGAATAAACGGGGGACGATCAAGAAGAATATCAGCGAATGCTCCTCCGCCAACGGCATTAATTGTCGCGACAGCAACTACGCCGAAGGGAGACACTCCGGCATGGGTCGCCACGATTGCTCCGGTGGTTGCGAACGCGCCAAGGCCGATTGCATCGGCAACCAGTGAGACCGGATGCCGATGCGGCTCATCGAGGAGCACCGAGAGTGCTGCGGCTAAAATCACTCCAAGCACTCCAAACCCGATATTTGAAAGTGTCTGGAGCGAAAGTGGGATTCGCAAGACGAGGAGATCCCGTGTTGTGCCGCCGCCAAATGCAGTAACGAGCCCAACCACACTGACGCCAAACGGATCAAATCCCTCTCGAATGGCTTTACTGGCACCAACGAGTGCAAATGCGACCAATCCGACTGCATTTGCAACCCAGAACAATGCGTTTTCCAACATCAATCACTACGAACTTCGTGGTCCGTATGTGCCGATGAATCTGTTTCTCGGAGGCTGACAATCGCTTGGCGCATTGTGGAACGACTGACAAGTGTGAACCCTGCAGCCACGGCCACAAACCCGACAACGGTTGTCATACTAATTGTTTGGCCAAGGAGTAGGACTGATACGACCGTTGCAGCTACTGGTTCCAGATACGCGACAAGTGTCGTTTCAGTCGCGCCAACCTCTCTTACCAACCGGAAGTACAATAGATACCCTCCGGCTCCAGCGACGAGAGTGATGTATACCAACGAGACAACTGCTACTGGGGAAAGCGACTGTACATCCGGCACCGATTCACCACGAAGAAAGCTACCACAAAACAGGAGTGTTGCCCCAACTAGCATTGCCCACCCTTGGAGTGCTTCCATAGGGAGCCCTTCGTCGAATAACTGGATTGTCACAGATCCAACTGCAAACAGTTTCGTTCCGAGAAAGACCAAGCCGACACCGAGTGCCGTCGACGATAGTGATGTAGTACCCACTGATGGTTGTGAGAGAACTACAACGCCACTTATGCCGAGACAGAACCCAATCACGTCGGGAAGTCCACGGGATTCCCCGAGGATGGGGACTGCAACAAGAGCTGCGACGACTGGCGACATCGTGGTGACGACGGATGCGACGGCGCCTGTAATGTGCTGTGTGCCCAAGTAGAGACCCGCTTGATAGCCACCAAACATGAACCCGCCAACGATGCTGATACTCAGGAGTTCGCGTGTCGTTTCTGGTCGCAACCGGTCCGTAGTCAATCGTGCATACCCGAGGACGATACAGCCAGAGACAGCATATCGAATCCCAGCAGCACCTAGTGGGGGAAGCTGTGAAACGACGATGTCAATTGCGGGGAACCCGGCTCCCCAGAGAAGACCCAACCCGATGATAGCTAAGCCTGCCGGAATGTGAAATCGGAATGTGTTTGGGGCCCCCATATTCTGTTGGTCGAGGGTATGTGGTAGATTGGGAATAAGTGAAGGAACGCGGCATTACTCCGAGCGTATTACGGTAAGTTCGTCATCTATTCGAAACTGAGGCCGCATTTAGTGAATAAGCTGAAGTAGCTACGAACTATGGCATGAGTCACAGCGTATGGACGAGAAAGATATCCAGATTTTGAAATCGTTAGAAGAACTCGAGACGACGAGTACCGAAGCGGTGAGTGACGCAACGGGGATTCCGTTATCGACCATTCATTACCGCCTCAACAATCTCCGTGATGCTGGGGTCATCACAAACGAACGATTAGACCTCGATCTCGACGAATTCGGACTTGGAGTAACAATCCTTGTACAGATATTTACGAAGGATGATCAATCCCATACCGAGAGTGGGCAAGCTATTGCGGGTATTGAAGGGGTAACAAAAGTCTTCTTCACGATGGGGAGTACTGACTTTATCGCGTTAGCACGGTTGCCAAACAGTGACAGCGTGGAGCGATTGATTTCCGATTTTGAAGCGCTTGACGAGGTTGCTCGTACTAACTCAACGTTTGTCATCGAACGGGAACTCGATAGTCACTACCCCCTCCAACAGTACAGCGAAGAGACTCTCGTTGAAGAAGTCGGGTAGTAGTTTAACTGACGCGGTCGTATCATCCAGATAGGGGAGTTGCGCGTTGCCACAAGACATTCAATTGTCGCTCGAATCTATAGACGATCTCTGCCTCTATCACACCTACTACACCAAACCAGAATTCGAAGTTTGTCGTGCTCGCGGTTCCGCTCGTCGACGAGACTCGCCATCTCATGTCCACCGAGGAATTCGCCGCGATGCGTGACGATGCGATTCTGATCAACGTCGCGCGTGGCCCTGTGGTCGACCAGGCGGCGCTCGTCGACGCTCTCGAAGCTGGGGCGCTCGGTGGGGCTGCACTCGACGTTTTCGAGGCGGAACCGCTGCCCGAGGAGTCCCCCCTTTGGGAGTTCGAGGAGGTTCTCATCACTCCCCACTGCGCAGGATTCACTGAGGACTACTATCGGAACGTCGCGGATCTCGTCCGGGAGAACATCGCCCACATCGACGCCGGCGAGGAACTCGTCAATCGATCCGTGTAGCTGAGTGGGTTGGGATTACGCGGATCGCACAGATCGAACAGAGGCACACGATAGACTTCCACTATAGCTGTTCAGTGATATGCTCCTTGAGCAGCGTCCGGTGACAGCGTTTCTGGTCGGTGTTCTCGAAACAGACGAAGACGAGGTGTTCACCATCACGAAGCCTGTTCGTGAGTTCACCGGCTGCCTCCTGAGCATCCGCTGCTTCGGTGAGATGTGTTCGGTACCGGTCTTCGAATCCGACCTCGTCCCAGGCAGCATTATGGGCGCCTTCGTCACACATCCCCTGCATTTTGAAATCCTCGTGGCGCTGTTTGAACTCGTCCAGGAGGTCTGGCGGTGGACCGAGTGCCGGGTAGTTCTCGTTGATCGTCGTTCTGAACCAGCCAGTGGGCCGTCGTACCACACCCACGAGCGTAGCCTCCGGGGAGATGTCTACGAGATCATGCTGTAGCGCTGCGACGTACGTGTCCTCGAGGAGGTCAGAGGTGGTCACGATCTCTGTCTTTGCCGTTCGGCGCCCAGCGTAGTCAACCTCCCGGTGGATGTCTATGGCCCCTGCCCGCTGGGGGGTTTTGTGATCGTTCGCAGAGCGAGAATATGGCTGGGTTATGCTGTCGAGACTGTCCAGCGGGTAGGACGACCGACATCGATTCGGGCAGCGGATTGACGCATTACTGCCGGAGTACGGTTCAAATAGAGACGGCACGTCCAACAGGTATCGAATCAACGGCTGTCTGTCGATATCGAAAGCTATAGTCCGATTTGTGAGCAAGAGCTAGGGGAATGTCGTGGATCTTGCTCTTTGTAGCTGGCCTGTTCGAGATCGCTTGGGCAATTGGCTTAGAGTATTCTGACGGCCTCTCAGAACCAATCCCGACAGCGGGTACAGTCATCGCGCTCATCATCAGTATGGTATTACTCGCGAAAGCGATACAAAACCTGCCGATCGGGACCGCGTATGCTGTCTGGACGGGGATCGGCGCCGTTGGCACTGCCACGCTCGGCATCGTCTTATTCGACGAACCGGCGACGAGTGCCCGTCTCCTCTTCATCTCCGTGATCGTCTTCGGGATCGTTGGCCTCCACTTCGTCTCTGGAGGCCACTAACGACGACTCACCGAACGGAGTCCGGCGGTTACCAGCCGTACTCCTGGTGGACCTGACGACCTTCTTCGTTCAACAGTGGTCCGACCACATCGCTGACGCCATCCAGAATTTCCGCGCACCGAACTGTTGGCTCGCTCCCGGTGAACGCTGCGATTTCATCACTCCCGACACTGTAGGCGACGCGCCCGAACCCAGCTGTCGCCATCCCGCCAGCACACATCGGACACGGTTCGGTGCTCGTATACATGACCATCGCAGCGCGCTCATCGGCGTCGTACTCTCGGCACGCGCGATACGCGAGATGGAGCTCGGGGTGGCGGCGGATATCGTCCTCCGTACTCTCGCGATTCGAATCGCTCATGATGACAGTATCGTCGCGGACGAGTACGGTGCCGAACGGTTTGTCGCCACGAGCGGTAGCCTCGCGCGCTAGCTCGAAGGTCTCGCGCATATGTGCGTCGTGGTCGAACTCGTCGAAATTGGGAGCTGCCATAGCTGTATGGTAGTCTCTCTGGGTGAAGTACTTGGTTGGAACGGCGACTCAGGCTTCGTTTGGCCTGTGACGGTCCCTGTCGGTTGGTCTATCCTTCGGGAGGTGATGACGGTGATTTTTCACCCCGCTGCCAGCCTACCCTCTGACCTCCAGTATTCTAGATGTAGAGTGGTTAAGAGTCTGCAACGCGGACCTACCGACCGAGGAATGATTCTAAGTGACGGATAGAATGAAGGCTGTTCGCATGCACGAGTTCGGCTCGCCGGATGTCCTCAGATACGAGGATGCGCCCCGTCCGGATCCGCTTGATGATGACGTGCTCGTTCGGGTTCACGCAGCGGGTGTCAACCCAGTCGACTGGCGGATTCGTCAGGGAATGCAGCTGGTGTCGATGCTGCCCGAGAATCCGTTTCCCCTCATTCTCGGGATGGACGTTTCAGGCGTCGTCGAGGAGACCGGCGCGTCAGTTACCGAATTTGAGACGGGCGATGCAGTGTTCGGTGTCAATGGGTTCCCGGAGTTAGGTTCCTATGCGGAGTATTCGGCCACACCTGCCGAGCAACTAGCCCCGAAGCCCAAATCGCTCGATCACGAGGGGGCAGCTGGCGTGCCGGTCGTCACGCAGACCGCTTGGCAAGCGTTATTCGAGTATGCTGATTGCACGGCCGACCAGCGAGTTCTCATCCACGGTGCAGCAGGTGGTGTCGGACATATGGCCGTCCAGCTGGCGAAATGGAAGGGGGCCGACGTAATCGCCACAGCGTCGGGATACAGCGAAGACTATCTCCGGGAGTTAGGCGTCGATGAGTTCGTGAACTACCGCGAGGAGCGCTTCGAGTCAGTGATTGATGAGGTCGATATCGTGGTAGATACAGTCGGGGGTGAAACCCCAGCACGCTCAGTTGACGTGCTCAGGAAAAAGGGGGTGCTCGTTTCAGTCGTTGGACAACCATCCGGAGCGCTCACCACCAACCACGACATTGATGTACAGGTGGTAAGTGGGCGGTCGAATTCCCCATCGCTCCTAACAACGATTAGCGAACTGATTGACGCCGGAGAAGTGCGCCCCACGATCAGTGCCGAATTCCCACTCGAAAATACAGCTCAGGCACACGAAGTAGGTGAGACAGAACACGTACAAGGGAAACTCGTTCTCAGCGTAGCGTGATTCGACGTGTCGTACATTGAATTGAGATCCACAGTCAGTATCGAGTGGATCTCCCACTCCAATTCTTGTGACAATAGAATTAGAACTATTTCTCCAACACGGATTAGCGTGGCCACCGCCCTGTAGCGGATGACTTACGGGGAGCACTTACCGAGAGAGTAATAGAACGGATGGAATGGATACGGAAACTCCGGAATTCGCCAGCAGCGGCCGTGATTTTCGCGAGTACCCTCGTCGCTGTCATGGGTGTCTCACTCATCAGCCCTGTACTCCCAGCGGTCCAGGAGGCATGGAACATTTCGGAGGCACAGGCCAGCCTCTTGCTGTCGGCGTTCACGCTCCCCGGAATCTTTCTCACTCTCCCGATTGGACTGCTAACCGACCGCATCGGTCGAAAACCGATTCTAATCCCGGCGCTCGTTGTCTTCGGACTCAGTGGTGGCGGTATCATCTTCATTTCCGACTTCACCCTGATCTTGGTCCTGCGAGCCATCCAAGGGGCGGCGAGTAGTGCGATTGCGATGCTCACGGTCACGCTCCTCGGCGACCTCTATTCCGGTGAACAACGACGAGTGCTAATTGGGACCAACGCGGCGATTCTCGCGGTGGGTGCTGCTGGCTATCCGTTACTCGGCGGTGCGCTCGCGACAGTCGCTTGGTCGGCGCCCTTCGCGTGTTTTCTCCTCGCGCTGCTCGTCGCTGTACCCGGCATAACCTTGCTCGAGGAGCCACAGCGCGACGAGAACAATACGAATTCGAGTATCCGTGCATTCCTCACCGGGCCCACATCGATGACCCCCTTCGTCGTGCTCTATCTCGCAATCTTCGGTATTTTTGTCATCCTCTATGGTGCGCAGCTCACCGCCGTTCCGTTCCTACTCGCCAACGAATATCAGCTCTCTTCAGCCGGTATCGGCCTTCTCGTGGGATTACCAGCAATTTCAATGGGAGCGACAGCAATGCAAGGTGATCGCGTGCTTCGGTCGCTCACGAGCTTCCAATCGATCGCGCTCGGATTCGTGAGTTACGGGATCGGACTCGTCATTGTCGCCGTCGCGGACTCCATATACGTAGTTGCTGGTGCACTCCTTCTATTCGGACTTGGTCAAGGACTTGCAGAGCCGATTACGGATACGGCACTCAACGAACGAGCACCGGACGAATTCCGCGGGAGCATTATGAGTATTCGGACGAGTGTTCTCAGACTCGGCACGACGGTCGGTCCGCCGCTTAGTGTCGGGGCTGCAGCACTGTTCGGCTATCGTCAAACCCTGTTAGTGTCTGGTGCCGCTGCCTTCTTGATCGGAGTAACGTGGTTTACGGTGAGACGTCAGTGAACACTCAAAGTCAGCTAACAGATTGGAGA
This sequence comes from Halostella litorea, assembly GCF_004785955.1. NCBI lineage: Archaea > Methanobacteriati > Methanobacteriota > Halobacteria > Halobacteriales > Natronoarchaeaceae > Halostella > Halostella litorea. The sequence continues at coordinate 72,328 of NZ_SJER01000007.1, forward strand.
CGGAATGTGTTCATTGGTGGGTATCCAGAATTCGACGTACGGTGACCTCGGCAAGCTGTGTGAAACCCACTGTATCCGGCATAACATCGACAGCGATCCCATGCTTGTCGACAGCACGTTTTGTTGGTGCTCCTATCGCTCCAACAATCGTCTCCTCTAGCTCGCGTTGGAGTGCAGCGACAGCGTCACGTTCAGTCGCAATTTGAACGAAGTACTCTACCGTCTTTGGCGAGGTGAACAGTATACCGTCCAGCTTACCGTCTACCGCAAGTGAAACCGACTGTCCCGCAGTCTCCGGTCGTTCCAAGCGATATAAGGATGTTTCGCTGACAATTGCACCAGCTGCTTCCAGTCCTTCAACAAGTACTTCGCTGCCGTGTGCACTCCGAGCAAGTTCAACGGTTTGGCCCTCGACATCAGTAGATAACTCGTCGACGAGTCCTGTGGATGTGAACGTCGATGGAACGATATCGACTGAATAGCCCCGATTGCATAATGCGGTTGCAGTCTGATCTCCGACAGCACAAACAGTGGTTCCTCGTTGTTTCCATCCTGCTGTCGCAGCTAGATCGACACCGGTCTCGCTTGTGAAGATACAGTAATCCGCATGTTGGGGAACCTGACCGGTCGGTGTGATTGCCAGCATCGGGTCTGGAATCGGGGATACATCGAGTGACTGGAGATACTCGACCGCCTCAACGATACGGCTGTCGTCGGGTCGGAGAACAGCCACCGTCGGCTGGGACATATTGAACAGTTAGCCGATGCTGGACTTGTGTGTATCGAGAATCGGCGACCAGTCTCGAACGATTCAAACCGGCATCCTGCTAATTGCCGGTATGGACGAGGAGTCTCATAACCACGTTGTTCCCGGAAGTGATGAAGAGTTGACCACGCCAGACGTGCAGGGCTACGACTTCCGTGGCGAATTCGATTTTCAGGAGATGCTGGAAGCGTATGCAACGACGGGCTTTCAGGCGACGCAACTCGCAGAGGCCATCGACATCGCCGAGCAAATGCAAGACGCCGATGCCACGATCTATCTCACATGCACGTCGAATATCATTTCGTCGGGATTGCGTGAAGTCGTCGCCTACCTCGTTCGTGAAGGGTACGTCGACGTGCTTATCACGACCGCGGGATCGCTGGCGGAGGATGTTATCAAAACGGCGAAGCCGTTCAAAATGGGAGAGTGGGATGCGGACGAGGCCGCGCTCCGGGAACAGGGAATCAACCGTCTTGGGAATCTCTTTGTTCCTTCCGACCGATACGTCTGGTTGGAGGAGTACCTGTACGACTTCTTCGAGGAGTTCTTCGCCGACGAAAAGGTCCGGACGCCGACGGCGTTTGCCCGCGAGTTAGGGGAGACACTCGACGATCCCGATTCGGTCCTGAAGCAAGCGGCGGACAACGACGTTCCCGTGTACTGTCCGGCGCTGACGGACGCCGAAGTTGGGAACTTTCTCTACTATTACAGACAGGGATACGACTCGGAGGTCGGCATCGAAATCCTCGACGATTATGACTCGCTTATCGAGGACGGGATGCTTGCTGACACGACAGGTCTGATCGCAGTTGGAGGGGGCGTCCCGAAACACCACGCGATTATGACAAATCTGTTCCGTGGCGGGGCGGATTACGTCGTCTACATCTCGACTGGTATGGAAGGGGATGGCTCACTCTCTGGAGCGCCCCCGAACGAGGCAGTATCGTGGGGGAAGATCAAAGACGATGAGCGGACGAATTACACGCAGATTGAAGCAGAAGCAACGCTCGTCTTCCCACTGCTTGTAGCGGGTGCTTTCAGCGAGTGAGTGTGATCTGCTGGTTAAACTGGTGCTGTAGCAGACTGTAGCTAGAAAGCGTAGCAGGATGGTTACAGTTGATGCTTGGCGGTCGACCGTTCAGTCCGAGTGTGCGGGAGATCCAAGTTGATCGTTGCCTTCGCTAGAGTCGGTCGCAGCCACCTGATCTCCGTTCGCCGAGAGCAGGCGGCGCTTCGAGTTGAAGACGACGATGAGACTACTGACCGCCATCATAACGGCGGCGATCAACGGCGTGATCACGCCAGTCATTGCCAGTGGAAGCGCGATCGCGTTGTAGCCAGCCGCCCAGAGCAGGTTCTGTTTGATTCGGCCTCGTGTTTCACTCGCCAGCTCGAAGACCTCGGGAACGGCGTCGAGACGGTCGTCCAGTACTACCGCGTCGGCCGCCTCGATCGCCAGATCGGTGCCGCTCGAGACCGCGATCCCGAGGTCTGCGCTCGCGAGGGCGGGCGCGTCGTTCGTTCCATCGCCGATCATTGTCGTCGTCCCGCGCTCCCGGAGACCCTGGACGATCGCTTCCTTGGACTCGGGGCGCACGCCTGCAAATACGTGATCGATCGCTGGATGGTTTGCAAATGTTTCGGTCATCCGTTCGTCGTCGCCTGTCAGCACGACGATTTCCCGGTCCGCATCCGTGAGATCGGAAACCACGTGTTCCCAGTTCTCACGCGGCGTATCTCGGACCGAGACGATCCCCTGGACGACACCCTCCCAGGCAATCGCCGTCGGATGATTGCCCGATTCGTAGGCGTCCGTGACGGCTGTCTCGATTTCTGTAGGTATCGTCCACTCGTCGGCGTCAAAGGAGTCTGGATGGCCGATAACCACGCGGGTATCGTCGACGAGGGCTGACACGGTACGGTCGGCGCTCTCGAAACGCGACACAGAGCGTGTGGTCGGCGGGGCGGCATCGTCGATCGCAGCGGCGATGGGGTGGCTCGACCGGCGTTCGACGGCGGCCGCCATCGCAAGCACTTCGTCAGGATCGTCGCCAGCGACGTCCACAAGCTCCATCTTCCCCGTGGTGAGCGTCCCAGTCTTGTCGAACACGACGACCGCGGAGTCGTCGATCCGCTCGAGCACTGTCTCGTTGAGAACGAGTATGCGATTATCGGTGGCATCGCGGGTGGCCGCCGCGAGAGCAAGCGGGGTCGCGATCCCGAGCGAGCACGGACACGAGACCACTAACACAGAGACACCGACCATTATAGCTGTATTCGGGTCGTTGCCGAGGACGAACCAGCCAGTGGCAGTTAGCACGGCAAGCCCGAGTACGAACGGAACGAACAGTACTGCAAAGCGGTTGACAATATGCTGGACACCCGTCGCAGAACTCTTGACGTTCCAGAGGAGTTCGACGAGGCGATCCATCGTGCTGGTGTTTTCTGGACCAACTTCGACGACAACCGCATTGTCTGTGGGGATCGACCCGCCGAGTACAGTGTCCCCGACGGATTTCCGTTGCGGGAGAGATTCACCTGTGACGAGTGCCTCGTCGATCGCGGCAGTCCCGTCGACAATCTGGCCGTCGACTGGGACCCGTTCGCCAGGTTTGACTAACAGGTGATCGCCAGGCTCACACGCTTCAATGTCGATGGTTTCGGTGGCCTCGCTGTCGTCGTCGAGCCGGCGGGCGTCATCGACGCGTGAATCAGTGAGGTCAGCGCGATTGCCGAGCGCAGCGTGTTTGACCCGTGACTCGAGATGGTTGCCGATAGTGACGATTGCTAGCACCATTACTGCGACATCGAAGTACGGGTCGCGCCCGCCCGTGAGGTAGGTGGCCAGCGAGTAGAGGTACGCTGCGAGCACCGCGATGGCGATCAACACGTCCATGTTCGGGCGACCGACTTTCAGGCTCACATAGGCCCCACGGAAGATCGGATATCCGAGCCCGATAACGATGAGTGTGCTCCAGACCGCTAGCGGCCCGAACACCATCGCCTCAACGGTACTCCCGTAGAGAAAGTTCTCGGGATAGATGCCGAGGTATACCGGATAGATGAACAGGATGTAGAGAATCAACACGGGCATCATCAGTACCGCCGCGAGCACTGCACGGTATTTTCCGAACTCGACACGCGAACGCAGCGAGTCGTTTTCCTCGTCGGGACCGTGGGCCTGATAGCCCAGTCGACTGAGTGCAGCGGAGATCGCGTTACGGTCGATCTGGGCAGGATCGTACACCACCTGCGCCATTTCAGTGGCGTAGCTCGCACGCGCCTCGTGAACACCGTCCTCTTCCTCGGCAAGGAGTTCGATGAATCCTTCGCAGGTCTGACAGTGCATACCGTCGATCGAGAGGTAGGCCGTTTCGGCGCCCTCGGGGACATCGGGTTGGGAATCCTCGGCCGCGACACGGTCACGGACGGCCGTAATGGAGAGGTCAACGTCCTCACCGTTGTCAACCAGGCGTGCGACCTCTAGACAGCCCCGACAGCAGAACTCGCCGTCGATGGCCTTGTCGATGATTGGGTCTTCGATAGGGAGGTCACAGAGTGTGCAGGTGGACATGTTACGCAACCGCCTCCGAGCCGGAGATCGGTTGATAGTACGGGATGTCGGGCAACGGGAGCACGACGCCAAACCGCATGAGCCCCATCGCTAACAGGACGTATCCGAGCCCAATGAACAACACACCGAGTCCATAGTGGACCACCTGTCGCTGGCGGGCGCTCACTGACTGGATCACCGTTCCGTAGAGGAACACGCTAGGAATCGTCCCGAGCCCAAGCGCGGCGAGCGAGAGGAGACCATATACAGGCGAGCCCTGTGCGAACGCATACAGGAATGCGGGATAGAGCAGCATACACGGCAACAATCCATGAAGCGCGCCAAGCCCGACGATGCCGATGCCGTTGACCCAGCGGTCGATCCGTGTCGAGATCACTGTGTAAGTTCGCGCGAATATTGATCCGATACCAGTATCGGCAATCACACCTTCGACGGCTCCTTGTTGGTAGCCGGCCAATCGGGTGATTCCCATCCCGAGGATTGCCACGCCGATGCAGATGCCGACGACACCCTGGACTGGCCCGAGAATCCCGGCGAGCCCGATCGTCCCATAGAGCAGCGCGCCAGCAGCCCCGAAGACAGCCCCGATGAGGGCGTAGCTCATCGTCCGGCCGAGGTTGAACAGCGTGTGCTGTCGCACTTCATAGAGAGTGAGTGCGCCAGACCAGCGGTCGTCGGTTTCCATACGCTCGGCGTAGGTTGCAACGAGCGGGCCGCACATTCCAATACAGTGTGCACCGCCGAGGAGGCCAATCAGAAAAAACACCACCAGTCCGTAGCCACTCGCGATGCCGATCTCACTCAGTTGTACTAGGACTGCCGAGATCATACTCACGGCTGGCAAAGCCAGCATAGATTAGACTATACCACCCGTCCTGTGTAGTTGGTTTCGGTTCGGGCCGTGACTTCGAAGGTCACTGATGAGAATAAATAGGAACACACAGCCCGAATGTTCATTAGATATGCCCGAATTCATACAGCGATCGGCACGGGAACTTGCGTCTGAAGCCCGTACTGGATGTGTGTCTGCGCTAACCCTCCTCGAGTCAACCCTAGAGCGTATCGGAGCAATCGATGATTTGAACGCGTTCATCACGATCACTGAGAAATCGGCACGGGAGCGTGCTCACGCGGCCGACGCTGCAGCGGCCCGTGGAGAAGACCTCGGCCCACTCCACGGTGTGCCAGTCGCAATCAAAGATCTTCGGAGCCGGAAAGAGGGTGTCAAGAATACGATGGGACTCGCTCCATTGGCCGATAACGTGGCCGACGAGGATTCCATCACAGTCGAGCGGCTGGAAGCTGCCGGTGCCGTCATCGTCGGTACGACTAACACACCGGCACTCGGTCACACTATTAAGACAGAGAATCGGTTCGTTGGTGCGACTCCGACCCCGTTCGACTCCGATCATTCTGCGGGCGGCTCATCTGGCGGCTCGGCAGCGGCGCTTGCGGCGGGTGCCATACCGCTTGCCATCGGGTCGGATATCGGTGGCTCGCTCCGGGTCCCAGCCTCCTGTTGTAACGTCATCGGGCTGAAACCGACGTTCGGGCTCGTTCCCGAACGTATCCCATTCGACGGATTCGGCACCCACTCTCCGTTTTTTGTGGGTGGGCCGATGGCACGAACAGTTGAGGACACAGCTCTCTTACTCGATGTCCTCGCAGGCTACGACGACCGAGACCCATTTAGTGTGCCCCGTCCAGAGACGGAATACGTCGAGGCCACTAACCGGCCGACTACTGAGCTATCGGTTGCGTACAGTCCGAATCTGGATTTACAACCAGTTGCATCGACGGTGCGTGAAACAGTTGATGCTGCCGTCACGGACCTAGCGGCCGGCGGTGCGACAGTCGATACTGTGGACGTCTCGCTCCCGTCGTATGAAGAGCTCTCGATGGCGTACGTCACGCAGGTTGGCGTCTTCTTCAGTGCATTCGCTCAACGAATCGAAGACCGGTACGGCATCGACTTCGAGACGGCAGATGTCGAAGACACGGTTCGATCGACGATCGCATTAGGAACAGAGACCGACGCTGCCGACAATCGATTACAGAACGCGCCACGGACTGATGCATACGATGGCATTCAGGACGCGCTGACTGACTACGACGTTCTCGTGACACCCACTCTTACCGTCCCACCGTTCAGCAAGCATCTCACCGACGGCTATCCAACGGAAATCAACGGTCAATCCGTGATTGGTGTCCCGACAGACGTGATGTTGACATGGGTGTTCAATATGACTGGCCATCCTGTAGCGTTTGCTGGGGTTACCGACAACGGTCTCCCTGTTGGGTTACAGATAATTGGCAGGCGATTTGCCGAAGCTGATATTCTGAGCGTCGCTGCAGCACTCGAACGAGTTCGACCGTGGATGGATCAGTATCCTGTACGGTGAACTGACCAGTCATCGGTGGCTGACACAGCGTCTGAATCTCTTGAGCAGTTCCCGAGATCAAACACAGTAACTGGTTTTCTCATTGTGCGAAATTATTTTTCATTCCTATAGAAGACTGCTTACTATATCAGCGAGATATACTTGGACAGCCCCAAATGTGACTCGCATAGTAGCGGCCCCAAATCCAAGAGCGATGAAACTCATAATGACAACGAAATTGGCCTTCGAATCGTTGGGGCTAAGCAGGAGCGTGAGTACAGCAAGCGTTCCCGCCATCGTACTGATGAAGAATCCTGCCAGAAATGACAAACCCGTGAAAAATGGGTCAGTGAAATCCATCACGGAGTACGCTGGATCATAGATCCCGACGACGGATAAGCTAAAGCCGATGACGACGTATCCAACAAAGCAGATAGTAACGAGGAAAGCCCCGGGGCTAGCAAGTTGATACAGTCGAAATAGTCCTCGTTCAAGCGGGGTGGTTGGCTGTCGAATCCGTCTGAATGGTCGATGATCCATCTCCCTACGGCCAGAGCCCCCGCGCCTCGTGGGCTTCAGCGATTCGTGAGAGTGCGACAATATAGGCAGCATCGCGCCACGTGACGTCGCGGTTCTCGTATTCGTCTTTGACTGCTCGCCAGGCAGCCTGCATCTCCGCTTCGAGTTCATCGTTGACTCGTTCGAGCGACCACGCTCGCCGATTAATGTCCTGGAGCCACTCGAAATAACTCACCGTGACACCGCCTGCGTTGGCGAGAATATCGGGAATCACGGCGACATCCCGGTCGGCGAGAATCGAATCAGCCGTAGACGTCGTCGGGCCGTTCGCGCCCTCGACGACGAGATCGGCGGCGATTGCTTCCGCGTTCTCTTTCGTGATCACGTTCCCCAGGGCGGCCGGAATGAGGACATCGACGTCGAGGGTGAGAAGCTCCTCGTTCGAAATCACGGTGTCCGCGTACGTGGTGACGGCTTCCGGCTCTTCGTCGTGGGACGGAACTGAAGCTGTATCGATTCCGTCCGGCTCGTACATCGCTCCATTCACATCGCTGATCGCGACGATGGTCGCGCCCCACTTGTCGAGGAGTCGGGCCGCATTCGCTCCGACGCTCCCGTACCCCTGAACTGCCACAGTGGTCTCATCGAGCGGCTGGTCGTAGTACTCGCAGACCAACTGTGTGATGATCGCAACGCTCCGTCCGGGGGCTTCTTCACGCCCTTCGCTGCCGCCGACCACTGGCGGTTTTCCGGTGACGACGCCCGGTGTTGTCTCGCCTTCCTGCATCGAGTACGCGTCCATCAACCACGCCATCGTCTGCGGATCCGTCCCCATATCCGGAGCGGGGATATCTTGGTTGGGCCCGATAACGTCGCGAATTTCTTGTGTGAACCGACGGGTGAGCCGCTCCTTCTCTTCCGGACTCAGCTCCTTCGGGTTGACCGCGACACCACCCTTGGCTCCGCCGAACGGGAGGTCCATGACGGCGCATTTCCAGGTCATCCACATGCCGAGGCCAACACACTCGTCTCTGGTCACGTCGGGGTGGTATCGCAACCCGCCCTTGTATGGCCCTCTGACGCTGTCGTGCTGCGCGCGGTAGCCCGTGAACACCTCGACCGTGCCGTCATCCCGTTCGATGGGGATCGTCACCTCGTGGACCTTTTTGGGATATTTGAGCCGTTCGACGATGTTCTGGTCGATATCGAGATAGCTGGCAGCATGGTACAACTGGCGGCGGGCGGTTTCGAGTGCCGATTCGGGTTCGGTCGAATCTGCCGCCTCGTCGCCTGACTCGTCGTGGGTGCTATCAGATTTCGATGCCATGGTCATTCGAGCGGCATTCGACGGTTTCGCATCGGGCCGCTACAGTCGGGACACTGGCCCGGGCTATCCTCCGCGATGATGATTTTGCCACATTCGAAGCACTCGTAGGGGGTTTCTTCGTCTGATTCAGGGTCGACATCTTTCATTGTGAGTTCACGAGTGCCGCCAGGCGGAGTGGCGCACTCTATAAGGTGTAATAAGTGTATAAGGAAATACTCGGCAGTTGATTACCAAACAGCACTCCAACCAGTGGATTTGTTATTGAACTGCCTCCGCTTGGGCCGCCACCGGGAGATTGTTCTCTTCGAAGAGTGCAGCAAACAGTTTCCGTTGGACGGTCCGCGCGTGTTGATAGAACGCGGGTGGGGAGATGCCGAGTGTCTCCGCTACGTCTTCGCCCGTGCTCTCACGGGGCGACTCGAAGAACCCACTGTAGTACGCCGTCTGGATCACCTCCAGTTGCCGCTCCGTCACTGAATCGAGGAACTTCGAGTAGAGATTGTGTTCTGCGGTCTGATCGAGCGTCTGCTTGGCACGGAGTTCAGCGCCAGCGAACGTCTCACGGACGAGCTGCGTGATCGTTCGGACGTCGATGCTGTCCGGGATATCGATGACGAGCGTCGTCGTGGTTGGATCAGCGGTCGCTTCGCGGAAGACGGCACCGTGATCGGCCAGCTCCAAGGCGAGGAACGGTTGTGTGAGCCGGAGCCGTAGAACACCCCCCTCGCCGTCCGCGCTGATCTGCTGCACGTCGTCGATACCGACCAGTTGCGAGGCCGCGTCTGCCACGTCAGTTACCGCCCGGTCTTCGACGGTCACGAACACGTAGCTGCCTTCCGTGGACTGCTGGACGCCACCCTGATACGAGAGGGTGCACTCCGCCTCCGCTGCGAGCCGTGAGAGGACAAACTTCGGGTCCTCGATGGTGAACTCGACACGTGTCATCGACGTCGTGAGCAACGCATTCTTCCGTTCGATCGCACTGAGAGCGGACGCGATGGTTTCGCCGAGTTCTCCCAGGACGGCCTTCGCCGTCTCGTCGAACGCATCCTGGGTCGGTGCGTACACCGTCAACACACCGTGGGTAAGGTCGTTGTACACGAGCGGGATGCTCAATACGGACAGGTAGTCCCGGGAGATGGCGTCTTTCCGCCACGCCTCGTCACGGAGACCAGCAGCGACGTTCGTCACCATCGTCACGTCGCCAGTGGCTGCGGTTTGTCCGGCCGGTTCTGCACCCGATGCCTGGACGGCGAACGACTGACTATCCAAGTACCCCTGTTCGGTCCCGGCCCAGGCACGAGGCTCCAAGGTGTCGGTCGTCGGATCGATCGTCCCGATCCAGGCGAACCGGAACCGGTCGTCGGCGGTCAGCAGTTCACAGACCGTGTGATCGATTTCCTCGCGCGTCTCCGCCTGTACGAGAGCCTGATCGATTTCCCGTATCGTCTCGTTGATGCGGTTCAGGGCGGTCAATTGCTCGTTTTGCGTCTGGAGTGTTCGGTCCTGTTCCCGGAGTCGTGATTCCCGTGTGACGCGGTCGAGGGCTGCTTCGGCAGTAGCCGCGAGCAGATCGGCCAACTCTCGCGTCACCTCATCGAATGCACCGACCTGGTTCGAGCCCGCAACGAACACCCCGTGGTTGCCGAGCGGGATGTAGGCCGCAGTTCGGAGGTCAGTTGCTCGATTTTCGAGCCGATCTGCGTCGTGAACGTCGTCGAAGAACAACGCTTCGTCTTCAACGAAACTGTAGCTCGGGAGCGTTTCCCCGTCGGCGTGCACGTTCGGGAGTGGGCCGTTCAGCTCGGTCATCGTCGCCGAGTGGGCTGCGGGTCGAAGATTGTTGGCCTCACCGTCGAAGAGGTAGACCGCACTCGCATCGAGAGTGAGCACACCAGGTGTGTCGTCGACGACGTGCTGGGCGATTTCTTGGTGAGTTTCGGCGTAGAGGAAATCGCGGGCCGTCTCGTGGAGCGTGGCGAGTGCCTCTTCGCGTTGCTTGCGTTTCGTGATGTCCCGACAGCTGAAGAGGAGAGTCCCGTCCTGGATCGAGACTTCGCGCACGTTGACGAGGAGCGTGTGCTCGCGCCCGGCTTTATCGGTCGCCGTCGTCTCAATGTTCTTGAGGACGCCGTCTTCCGCGAGTTCCTCCCGGTCGAAGAGGTCGTCGCCGAGGAGGTCATTGATCGTTCCGAGATTCCGGATCTCGTCGACGGTGTAGCCGAAGATGAAGTGGACGTTGGGACAAACGTAGGTGTACTCGCCGGCTTCGTCCGTGATGAGGACGGTATCGGTCATGTTGTTGAGCGTGACCCGGTGCAGTTCTTCGGACTCTCTGAGATTCCGTTCGAGATCGACGCGCTCGGTGATGTCGACGCCTTCGACGACGATAGAGACGAGATCGCCGCGCTCGTTTTCGACCGGGCGCACGGAGAGATCGATAACGCGCGGATCATCGACGTCTGGCAGCTGTGGGACGACCGCGTTGCCGAACGTCCCGTCGAGTGCTTTCTCCACGAGTTTTTGGACATCCGTGTTCGTTGTACCAGCTTGTGACCACCACGGAAGCGTCCAGAACGGTTCGCCGACGAGCGTGTCGATGGCTTCATCGACCATCTCTCGTGCTGTTTCATTCACACGGGCAAGTGCACCATCCGGGTCGAGCACCCACGTCGCAGTTCGCGAATCGTTGAAGATCGCGTCGAACTGTCTGGCCCGGTCCCGTCGCGTGGCCGACCGCTGTGCGGCCCGGATCGCACGCTCGGTTCGTTCGATGAGTCCGTCGGTCATCTGTGCTGGCGGGTCCGAGAGCGCGATGTAATCGGTGACACCGGCTTTGATGGCCTCGCTGGCGATGGCTTCGCTCCCGGCAGTAGTCCCGAGGAGGACCGGGAGCGCAGGCGATTCCTCGCGGATTTCTCGGAGGAGGTCGAGTCCGGTTGTCTCTTCGAGTGCGTACTCGGTAATGAGGCAGTCCGTAGGGTGCGTCCGGATGATGTCGATTGCCTCCGTCTTGGTTCGAACGTGGTGTACGCTGGCATCAGTCCGTTTCTCGAGCGTCGTGGCGAATTGTGTGAGCCAGTCGTCTGTCCCGACGAGCAACACCGTCGACGCATCCAGAATGGGTGGGGTAGCGGTCATTATTCGACCATTGAGGGACGGCGAATGGTCCTCTCGGTGCCGATGCGAACTCGCCTCCAGCTCCGGTACTGGCCCGGATCGGAATGTACGTCCATTGCTAGTTAACTATCTAACCGCCCCGCGCCAAAGACGTTTGTTGTTTAACCCCTTGCGATAGGGGGCGCGCTACGGAATATGAAAACGCGATTATCGGGACTTTTCGCGGTCGACCGACTCTTCCCGATTTCAGCGTTCCGCTATCCAACCAGACTCTCGAGGAATGACTACCCGACCTCCCACCACCCAGCCCGAAGACGCCACGAGCAAGGAACCGCAACAGCAGCGCCAGTCGGCGTGGAGACTCGTCGCTGGAGCGAGTCTCATCTCGACGGGGCTCGCTGCCTATGAGATCGTCCCGGCGAGTGTTACCCCGCTCATTCGCGACGCACTGAATATTGGGCCGACGATCGCAGGGTTCCTGGTCGGGGTCATGTTCGGCACCGCGGTGATCGCAAGCCTCCCAGCTGGAGCGGTGCTCGACCGGACGGATTCCAGGACTGCGATGGCACTCGCAGTGCTGACACTCGTTGTCGCCGGGACGTGGGGATGGATCGCTGGGCGGCGAGGGGACTATCGATCTGTGATCGCGTCACGAGCGCTTGGTGGGGTCGCCTACGTCGTCGTCTGGAACGCTGGCATCGACATCGTGAGTCGGGCAGCGACCAGCGAGAATCGAGCGACTGCTGTCGGCATCTTCACTGCGAGTGGCCCGATCGGATTCGCGCTCGGTCAGGGGACCGGGCCACTGATTGCGCATCGGTTCGGGTGGCCCGCCATCTTTGTCGCATTCACCGGCCTCACGGTCGTCGGCCTCGTCCTGTTCTGGCCGGCCAGTCGCGGACTCGGAACGAGCCAGGGGGACGCTCCCTCAATTCAAGAGTTCGGTGCGGTCCTCCGGAACCGGAGTGTCTGGTCGGTCGGGCTGCTCGGCTTTCTCGGCTATTCATTATACCTATTCGTGAATAGCTGGGGTGCGTCGTATCTCACCGCCGAACTTGGCCTGTCACTCGCAGTGAGTGGCCTCTTGGTGGCAGTATTCCCCGCAATCGGGGTGGTCTCCCGGATCAGTAGTGGTCTCCTGTCTGATCGTGTCTTCGGTGGCCGTCGCCAACCCATCGTCCTCGGATCCTTCGCAGTTGCGGCTCCGCTCGTGCTCGTCTTTACGCGGTTTCGGTCGCTGCCCCTACTCGTCGCGCTCCTCCTCCTCACTGGATTTGCGGTCCAGTTGACGCTCGGCCTGTCCTTTACGTACGTCCGGGAGGTGGTTGATTCGCGGGTCGCCGCGACAGCGGTCGCGTTCCAGACGAGTATTGGGTTGGCAGGCGCGTTCCTTGCCCCGATTGCAGGCGGGGTTGTTGTCGATCTGGCCGGCTTCGATACGGCGTTCCTCCTCGCTGGACTTCTCGCTCTCTGCGGGATCGCAGTCGCGTGGCGAGCACCTGAGCCAGCGCGTTTGTAGCAAAAACTTCGCTATCGAACGGGGTCGACACCTGAGAGCACAATCACAGCTACGACGACGTGACCCGGTCGCTGCTGAGTCTCACCTGGGACGCTCATCACGGCCGCGAATCACTCGTTGAGGCCACCTTCTCGGTGTCTGGATGCTTGAGAAGTCCTTTCCAGTCGCTACTGAGGCATACGACTCCTGCCAATCCTTGAGATTAACCATCGGCCTGCCGGTGCCGGCGTACCTGCTCTGGATTCGGCACCCACGGATGGGCATCCCAGCAGTGGAGGGCGTGCTCTCGTGGTGTTTCGAACAGCGCCTCGCATGACCCACACACGTAGGTGGTTTCGGGCCAGCGTTCGGTGACGAACATCGCGGTCACCGTCGTTCTGACCGGGTCTGGGGCGGTCGCCCGCCGAACGTAGTTGTACCCGATCGTCGTCCGTCGACGAATAGCTGACCGCACCAGCCGTTCGGGCGATCTCGGTTGGCTTGTCCTCGGGGAGATACACCCAGCGAACGAAGTCGTCGACCGATTTCTTGGCTGAGGGCTGGAGGATGAACCATCGCTCGTGGTCATCTCGGAATAGGTAGCGTTCGGTCCCCCTGTTTTGGAGGTATATTGGGTCACCCCTGCCCGGTACGAGCCGTAGTCCGAGCGACGGCGATACCGGTTTCAAAAGCTGGTCGACGACCGATGGGCCGTCATCTGTCTGGCTGTCCGAATCAGCCTCCGCTACGAATTCATCGAGACTGGCATTCGTGGTCACGGGGACCACCTCCCGAGTGAGGCCTGTTCCCGGTCGGACTCAGCTGGAACTTCGCAGAGAAACCGCCACTTTGGCTGCTCTCGGATCTGCTTATCGGGGCGATTTCCCGCTTGGCCGGGGTCCGTTTTACCGGCACAGTGCCAGCCCTTGTCTCTGAGCGCTTTGATCATCGAGCCGTCGAAGTCGGCTCGCACGAACGTCAGCAGGAGCCGAACGCCTCGTCGCCGACCGTGCCGACGCACGAATCGTTCCATCGACCGGGCGAGGGCGGCAGAGGCGAGATTGGGGAAATCGACGCCGATGCAAATCCGTGCTGCCTCGACGATTTCGTCACCCTCGAATCGCGTCCCGTCGTACTCCAGCGAGCGAATCAGCGGATAGCGCCACGTAATCGCACCTAGTAGCTGGTCCTGGTAACAGAGTCCGTGATGGACGAGATTCGTCCGGGGGATATCGTCCATATAGGAGTGATGCGCTTCGTAGATCGCGCCGGCGACGTGGCGCGGGATCGATTCGATATGGACGCGCTCTGCGAACCCCAAACCGAGCGGCGCCGTGACCGGCTGGCCTTCCCGATGGATGGGACACGAACACCCATCGGGGGTAGGCGTATACTGGAAGCCGGTACTCCGTATTTGGTCTAGAGAGTGAGTTTCGGTCACGAGTCGGTGTCGTCGGTGCGCTCCTGTCGGTCGTTGTATCGCTCCAGTTCGCGCCCGATATTCTCGAGCGCCTCGACACCTCGTTCGAGGAGCTGGTGGGTGGCTCGCGCCAGTCGAAGCGTCTCCATCAGTGCTTCCTCTCCGGGGGTTCGATGAGGTCGTTGCTCTCTTCGGCGAGTTCCCGGATTACCTGTTCCACGTCAGCCTCTTCGGCAACCGTCCGATGTGCGAGCGGGGCAGGATATGCACGGTCGCCCTGGCTGCAGAGCACGACCAGCCACTCGTCGCTCCCATCCCCGAGTACGATGTAGTGGTCGCAATCAGCGCGCTGGAAGACCCGCCGGTCCGGGCGAGAGACGGCTCGCCAGTTCTCGGGGAGCGTCGGTGACGGCCGTCCGCCGTCGGCGAGGGCGACGACGTCGTCGGTAAGGGTCGCCATCGCGGTGTCGATCTCCTCGCCGGGGAGGTGCCAGCACGCCGCGGCACCGTCGCACTCCAGCTGCGAAACCACCTGATTCCGGAACGCGATGTAGTGCTCACGGGCGAACTGCTCATCGTCGTAGTAGTCGAGGAGGAGCGCGCACGCGAGCTGGGCGGGCCCGCTACCACTGTACCCCCATTCGAACCCGCTTGGACTGTGGTTGACGAGGTCCAGACTGCGCTCGAGGGAGAGTCGCCGATGCTCCGAGAGATTCAGCACGACGGCTTGGCCGTCGACGCGGAAGCCGACGTACTCGACTGCGTCTCGGTGAGACTGTACAGGCGATGCGACTGGAACCGATTCCGAACTGGCCATAGGTACATTCCCGTTCATCGTTGCTCGCGGGCGGTTCGGTGACCCCCGCACCCCTCTCAGGGGTTCAACAAACAGGACGGCGTAGCGTTCGGCAACGTACTGTCCACTTGACCTCCTCCCACCCCTGAAGAGATGGGATTCCCGAGCGTTGGGATATTAAGGTTTAGAGTCCACCACCTCGGCCTGCGGTTCGAATCCGCAGGAGAGGTCGTACAGGTAGACTCCGGGCTGGGCCAACCAGCCGGTACTCCTATCCCCAGAGGTGGACTCGGAGTTACTTGCGCTGTCGTTGATGTCGAGACGGATGTTCTCCGCCCCATTTACGTCTGCGTTGAACGCTGCGTCACACTCCTCACAGACGTACAAGCCGCGCTCAACACGCTGCCCATCGTCTTCTTTCCCGCACACAGAACACGTCTTCGATGTCCCACCCTCGTCCACTTCCACGACCTCGATCCCCTCGGCCTTCGCCTTATATTCGAGAATCGAGGTGAAGCGGTCGAACGCCCACCCGTGCAGGTCAAGGTTGCCGTGCTGTCCCCAGTTCTTTGCCTGACCGTTCTCATCCTCACGCACGCTACTCAAATCTCCGACGTTGACTCGGCCAACGCCCTTCTCCACACACCGCTGGACGATGTGCTTGGCGAGGGCGTGGAAGAAATGCCGGCGGCGCTCAGACCACTTCCGGTGCAGCCGTGTCGCCCGCTCGCCACCACTGTCGTCACACTTGGCAATCTCCTTCGGGAAGTAGTAGCCATCCTGTTTCAACTGATTACCCGGGTATAGGTCGGCCTCTTCCATACTGTAGGCGACAGCGGCGAAATTCGAGATACCGAGGTCGATGCCAGCGGTCTCCTCTCCGGGTGCGTCTGGCGTCTCAATATCGTCTTTGCAGACGAGGTGGAGTTCCCAGCGTTCCTTCGCGTTGTCGTAGACGGCACGAACCTGTTGCAGGTTCTCGACCGAGATGCCGGGTCGCGTCTCGTATTCGACGAGGATGTAATCGCGGTCCCGTGGGTGGTCTTTGTGATTCGCGCCTTTGCTGAGGCGGACGCGATTGTGTTTCGGGTCGTGTCGGATGCCCTTCTGCTTCCACGTAACCGTGCTGCGCGGGTGTTCTTCGTGGACGCAGCGGCCTTGGTCGTCGTAGTAGTTGCGTTTGCGGTATCCGGGCGGGTTGTCCCGGTCATCGTCTGAGGAGTACCACGAGTTGAAGGCTTCAGCGAGTTCCTCCAGAACCCGCTGACTGGACTGACTGTGCAGCCCCCGGTACTTGTCGTGATCCTTCAGCTCGCTTTTGAGTTCCTCGTGACCAGGGATCTCCCCGGTGTCTTCCCATTGTTGGCGGGAGTAGTAGTTGGCGACGTTCCAGAGTTTGCTGGCACTCCACCCGTGCCGGTCGAGTGGCTCTGCCACCTGTGAGTGGTTGCGGATTCGCGCTCGGTGGGTGCGGTGGATTTCCAACATCCGTGGAACGTCTCTATAACAGGTTATACTCGTCTGAATTGTAAATATTAATGTTTGTCAACAGTGGGCTCTTTGGGCTTATTATCGGCGGTGAATCCTCGTTCGCTATGTCGGTTTATCCCATCGCAAAAGAGATGGTTATTCCCCTCACACTATCCACATAATTGAGGATGGCTGTACTGGACGATCTCTCGGGGTTCGAGTTTGAGGACGTAATGGAGGACGTGTTCCGGACCCTCGGCTACGAGAACGTCCGCCAGGCCGACCGCACGGCTGACGAGGGTCGCGACGTCATCATGGAGGAGGTCGTCGACGGCACGCGGCGTGCGATCATCGTCGAGTGCAAGCACACGGGGACGGTCGGGCGGCCGGTCGTCCAGAAGCTCCACTCGGCGATCGCGACGTTCGACTTCGACGGCCCCAAACGCGGAATGGTCGTCACGACCGGCCGGTTCACGAACCCTGCTCAGGAGTACGCTGACCGCCTCCAGCAGAACGACGACCCGCACCCAATCGAGCTGCTCGACGGCGAGGACCTCCGGGAGATTGCCAACGAGATCGGCCTCGACCTCTACAACGGTCGCATCGAGATTCTCTGCGACGAGACGCTCCGCCCGTACGACCCGGCCGCCGACGTCGATGCGCCAGTCACGGAGGCGTTCCGCGACATCGAGAACATCGAGGCCGCCGACCTCCCAGACCCACACTCATCGGTGACGTTCCGCCCGGTGGTCGCTGTCACCGCGGACACGAACGCTGTCTTCGAGACGTCGGTGGGCGTCATCCACCGGATCAACGACCGCACGCGGTTCGTCGCCCACGCCGAGCGGGGGCAGCCGCAGGTCGTCGACGAGGACGTCGCGACGCTGGTCACCGAGAACCTTCACGCGACGGTCGACCTCGATACCGAGCAGTTCGCGGAGGTGTTCGATGACGTCGAGGAGCGCCGGTTCGGGCAGACCCAAACCGAGTACAAGGAGTGGGCCGTCGAGCGGCTCCAGCAGCACCACACGACGACGGTGACCTACACCGGCGACAACAACGTCACGTACAACAAGACCTGCGAGCCGAACCGCTCGGACATCTCTGTCCAGTCGATCGAACCAGTGTACCTCCCCGAGGTTCGGCACACTACCGACATCCAGGAGTACACCTACCCCTACGAGTACTACGCGGCAGGCCCGTCGAGAGTGACCGCCGAGGACGGCATCCATCAGTGCGTCCACTGTGACACGAGTGGCGTAACCGAGACGTACACCTACTGTCCGAACTGCGGGGCCATCGCCTGCTCCAGCCACACCAAAACGGAGCGGCTGGAAGGCGAGCCGATCTGTACGGGGTGTGCGGTGACGGAACGGTTCGCGCTGAAGACGAAGTACTTCTACGACGAACAGAATCTCGAGGCGTTCCGCGAGGAGTACGCCGCGATGCCGCTTCACGAGAAGGCGATGGAGAACAAGTGGCTGGCTGGGGGGAGCGTGGTCGCGACGCTGCTGCTCGTCGTCGGACTACTCGTCATCGGCGGCATCATCTGAGCGGGCTAAGCGTTCACGCCGGCTCAGCGACCACCTCTTCGAGCGCGTGCTCAAGCGGGCCGTGGAACTGCCAGCTGGCCCGCTCGAAGGCTCCCTCGGTCGGACCATCCCAGCGCGGGAAGGCGGAGTGACCACTCACCTTGACGGTCCACTCGGACGGCTCCTCGAACGGGTTCCGGGTCGGGAGCTCGACGACGTAGAGGTACTCCTCGTCGCCGTGAATGCCGTCGGCTGGGTTCTCGACGCCGTGTCCGAGCAGGAACATCGGCTGGTCGAGGTGCTCCATATTGTCCGGCTCGAGGAGATCCGCTGGCTGTGTTGCGTCGATTGTTCGATCTGGGTCACCATCCAGATACAGGTCGATCGTCGAGAGCTTGTCGAGGAACACGAACGACGCTGCCGTGTAACCCGGTCCTCGCTCGGCACGGGTCGCGTCGAGAAGTTCCTTCAACTGCGCAAGATCGCGAAGCACGCTCTCCGGGTAGCCATCCGAATGTCGGTACACTTGCGCGACGCGGTCGTTATCGGTTGGTTCGCCGTCCTGGTCCACTCGTTCGACGAATCTGAGTTGACTCCGTGTCGACATCGATCATCGCCGGCACGTGTGCGCCGGCACCCCTCACCGGCGCAAAAACAACTCGCTCCGTTCATTCGGGCGGTGGAAGAGGTTGAATCGGGAGCTGTTCGAGTTGTCTGTGACAGCCCGCACAGACTGTCAGTAAGTTCTGCCGCACGTCGGCATCCTCGAGTCCTTGATCGGAAGCTCCGACAAACTCTGACCGCGGGATTCGATGATGGACGTGAAGATCCATCCCGTATTCGTCCTGATGCCGTTCGCGAGCCATTCCACACCAAACGCACTGTTCATTGTCCCGGCGGATGACCTCTTCGCGCTTGATGTGCCAATTCTCGCCGAACCGCTGCGTGGGTCGGAGGGTCTTTCGCAGCAGGTACTCCTCCAGTATTTGTTGATCACTTGCCCGGAGTGCCGCTTCCCACGATGAGAAGATTCGCCGGATTGGAACAGGCGAACAGGACCCATATTTTCGAACGTCTGTTGTCGTCGGTGGGCGACCCAACCGCTTGTAGAGGGTCCGTAGCTCCTTACAGGCTTCCTCCTCGGTGAAGGGATCCGGTTGGTTTAGCGAGGCTCCAACCGATTGAAGCGCAGCATTCCACGACCCAAATCTCCGCCTGTAGGGTTCGGGGCTGTATTCCCCATGCTCGATCATATCCCGCTTGCGAGGGGTTCGATCCAACTCATCAATCAGGCGTTCGAGTTCCGTCTGAAGTTCGGCTCGGGACAGCGCATCCGGCTGGTTTGAGCCATATCCCGCGGCCTCCAGCGCCTCGTTCCAGCTACCGAACTCCGATAGGTACACCCAGCTACTGAACGTCCCTTCCTCATCCATTTCGGCAGCGGTCGGCGACGAACCAAGTCGGCTTCCGAGACGCCGTAACTCGGCAAGGAGTTCGTCACAGTTCACTTTCCACTGTTTTGTAGGCTGATGACCCGCTTTTCGCAGAGCATCGTTCCAGCTGCCGAATCGATTCTGATACGTCGTTACGCTGTACCTCCCTTGCTGCTTCATATCCTGCTGGCGCGGTGTCCTATCTAGTTTTTCAGTTAGTCGATCAAGTTCCTCCAGTAGCTCTCGGTCTTCGATATTCGCTGTGCTACTGTGCATCGGTTCCAGCCCTGCTTCCTCTACTGCGTCGTTCCAGCTCCCGAACCGGTCTTGATATGTTGATCTCGAATAGGAGCTCAATTCGTCTATTTCACGGAGTGAGGGCGGCCGACCGAGTTGATCCGCAATGGATTGGAGTTCCTCTATGAGTTTCTCAGCGGGAATACGACTCGGACTCATGTTCTCACCGGTGGCGTCACCAATCGCGGACGGATTCACCCATCTTGGTATATGAATATTCAGGACCCGCACTGGCTCGCCGGCACCCCTCACCGGCGCAGAAACGACATCACGAGTTGTCGATATTCGAACTTCGCTATGCGAGATGCGCCACCTCGTTTGGTTCCTCGACGTCATCGAACTCGCCGCGCTTGACAGGGTCCCAGTCCTCACCCGGCTCTGGACTCCACCAGTCGACCTTGTAGGCGCCCGGTGCGCCGAAGATTTTCACGCGGGCCGACCCATCAGGCAGGTCGCGCCGCAGTTTCTCGTCGACGTGGAGGTTCCAGGTCGTGGTTGAATCGAAGCAGGCGAGCACGGCCTCCTCGTAGCCGCGCGTCTCTCGGGATTCCTGGAGTTCGACCTGGGTGTTGCAGTTCTTGCAGAACACCCCCTCGAACGGGATGTGGGTGAAGACCTCCTGCCCGCAGACGGGACACCAGAGGAACTCGAACAGTGCCTCGCTGTGTCGGTCAAGTACTTCGAGACTCATTGGTTGACTCACCCGGTCGTACCGGGCCACCACCTCGTGCCCGGCCGAAAAACAGCGCCCACCGCTCACTCACTCACCGTTCGGCGCCGTAGACGATGCGTGAGGGGGCTTCGTACCCACAGTCGGGGCAGTCGTACCATCGCTGGATTTTCGCCCCGTCTGCTGCCTTCTCGCCGACGCGAACGTCGTTGTTCGGACACTCCGGGCAGCTGAGGTCCGGGGCCGGCCGCTCCCGGAGTTCGTCACGGAACGACGTCGCGTCCTTCGTCTCGTATCCCCGCGACCACACCGGGTAGCCGTCGACGAGAATCACCCCGCGCCACTTGTACCGGTAGGAATCCGGGGCTCGATGCAGGACGGCTCGCGCACCGGTCTCGGCGTTCCGATACGCAAGCG
Source organism: Halostella litorea (assembly GCF_004785955.1). Taxonomy (NCBI): domain Archaea; kingdom Methanobacteriati; phylum Methanobacteriota; class Halobacteria; order Halobacteriales; family Natronoarchaeaceae; genus Halostella; species Halostella litorea. The sequence goes on from NZ_SJER01000007.1 coordinate 93,548, forward strand.
TCGGCGAGCGGCTCTCGCGTCGCCAGTTGGTGATCCTGGGCATTATTCAGAAGTGGACGTCAGCGGGTACGATCCAGAGCTCCTCACTCTCCTCGAGGAGTCGATCCAGCTGTCCACGGTGACGAATGCCGGTTCCGTGTTCGGTGTACAGGAAGATCGTCGGGCCGTCGTACGCACCGACCTGGTGGAAGGCGTGTCGGGCGAGGTCCTCGTCGCGCATGATCTCCTCGTCGGAGAGCTCGTCGATGGCCTCCTTCACCCGGTCGAGATTACGCTCGAATTCCTCCTTCGTCGCCTCCCAGCCGCGCTCGAGCAGGTCCTGGCCGTCATCGGAGTCGACGGGGGCTGCCGTCGGCAACTCCCCCCAACGTGCCTTCCCCGCAACGGACGTGTCCTCCTCGTCGAAGGTCACATAGTAATCGAAGACGGCGCTGGCGTGTGGGTCCGCGCCGACCAGGCGGTCGAACACCGAATTTCCGGTGGCCAGTGCGCCGTCGTGGGTCGATTCTTCTACCAGAGCGTAAATTACCATGTGCATCTCGAACACCTCGAAACGCCGACGCACCGGGAGTGATTGCTCGCTCGCTCCAGCTGCGCCGGCACCCATCGCCGGCGCTCGAAAAACCTGATCTAGCGGTCGATTTTTAGGACTCGTTCGCTCGGTCGACTGTGATGGTTAGATCGCCCGACGCGTAGTCGGCCTCGAAGTCGACCGCGAACGCGTCCGCCTCGTAGGCGGCGTGGTAGGCGCGGTGGCGTTCGAGCGAGCCTGTCGCCTTGAAGTGGAAGAACGCAGCCGACGTGTAGGGCTTACTCTGCGTCTCGATTTGCGTTTCGACTGACGCCGGAAGTGCGATCTGTGGCGTGTCGGTGTCAACACTCGCAGCGAACTCCTTTGCCTCCTTGACGGTCGCCTGCGAATGGGCGGGCGTCTCACCGGTTACCACGTTCATCGGCGTCTCCGTGTCGTCGGTGAACAGGACATCGTGGAAGGTGCGCGTCCCGAGGACTGCGTCAGGACCTAACTCGCAATCGTGGAATGGATCGTCGTCTGGATTCTCGGGCATCAAATCACGAGCCCACGGTGGGGCTCAGTCCTTTCTGCCCCAGACAAACCACAACTTGTCTCGATGTAGCGGAGGTAAGTCCCGAAAAAAGAGCGTCCTGCCCGCACTTCCCGCCGCAGAATCAGGCGTCGATGATTCGATCGGGCTCAATCCGGGACAACCGCATCGCGTTCCCGGTGACGCCGAGGCTCATCCCCATATCTCCGACAACGACTGCCAGCGCAACGCTGACCAGGCCCAGCGGCACGCCTAGCGCGAGTAGGAGCTTCACGCCGAGGCTGGCCCAGATGTTTTGCCGGATCACACCGTTGGCCGTATGCGACAGATCGTACAGGTACGGGAGTTTCCCGATGTCGTCGCCCATCAACGCAATATCAGCCGTTTCGAGGGCGGTGTCGGTGCCCGCCGCGCCCATCGCGATGCCGACCTCCGCAGTGGCGAGCGCGGGGGCGTCATTGATGCCGTCGCCGACCATCGCAACCTCCCCGTACTCCGCCTGTAACTCTTCGACTGCGTCGACCTTCTCGTCGGGCAGGAGTTCGGCGCGATACTCATCGACACCGACCTGCTCGGCGATGGCGCGGGCGGTGCCCTCGTTGTCGCCGGTCAGCATCACCACGCGCTCGACGCCCAGCTCGTGTAGGCGTTCGACAGCCCGCTTCGAGGCCGGGCGAACCTCGTCGGCGATGGCGATCGCACCCAGCAGTTCCGACTCCGTCCCGACGATGACGACCGTCTTGCCCTCCCGCTCCAGCGCGGAGAGTGCATTCTCGGCAAACGCCCCGTCGTCGGACTCTGACGACTCTTCCGCTACGACGCCGCCGTCCGTCTCGCGGCGTGCTCGAGCGAGGTCGAAGCCCAGCTCCTCGAAGAGCGCGGGCTTGCCCGCATAGTACGTCTTGCCGTCGATCTCGCCCCGGATGCCCTTCCCCGTGAGGCTCTCGAAACTCGTCGCATCGGGCAGATTACCCACGCCCGTCTCCTCAGCACGGGCGAGAATGGCCGCAGCGATGGGGTGCTCACTGCGACGCTCCAGTCCGGCGGCGCGACGGAGCAGATCGTCCTCCGTGGTGTCACCGACCGGGACGACATCGGTGACGGCGAGTTCGCCCTTCGTGAGCGTCCCCGTCTTGTCGAGCGCGACGGCATCGACTTCGCCCATCGCCTCGAGGTAGTTGCCGCCCTTGATCAGGACGCCGTTCTTCGCGGCGCTCGTAATTCCCGACACCACCGAGACGGGCGTCGAGATGACGAACGCACAGGGACAGGCGATCACCAGCAGGGTGAGCCCCCGGATGAACCACGTCTGCCAGTCGCTCGCGAAGGTGAACCCGTACCCGGCCAGGTCGACCGAGATGGGGTCGGCGATGACCAGCGGCGGGATTGCGGCGGTCAGGATTGCCAGCACGACGACGAGGGGTGTGTAGTAGCCGGAGAAGCGGTCGACGAACTGCTCAGACTCGGTCTTCTTCGCCTGTGCGCCCTGGACCATCTCGATGATGCGCGAGAGCGTCGAATCGCCAGCGGTTGAGGTGACCTCTACCTCGAGGTACCCCTCTTCGTTGATCGCGCCGGCGTAGACCTCATCGCCCGTCTGCTTGTCGACGGGGACGCTCTCGCCCGTGATCGGCGACTGGTCGACTGCACTCCCGCCTTCGATAACCGTTCCGTCGAGCGGAATCTTGTCGCCGGGGCGGACGACGACGGTCTCGCCAACGTCGACCTCCTCGGCGGGAACGGTCACTTCCTCACCGTCGCGAAGGACGGTCGCCTCGTCGGGCGAGAGTTCCATCAGCTCGCGCAGGGAGTCCCGTGCCCTGTCCATCGCGTAGTCCTCGAGCAGCTCGGCGATGCTGAATAGGACGGCCAGCGTCGCCGCCTCGACGAAGTAGCCGATACCGGTCGCCGCGATGATCGCCGTTCCCATCAGCAGGTCGATGTCGAGGCTTCGGTTCTTCGCGGAGTAGTACCCGCTACGGACGACGGGGATGCCGCTGGCGGCGACGGCGCCGAGGAACAGGACATCTGCGATGTGGAGCGGGTACTCGAGGACGCTCGCCACCGTGGCGTTCTGTCCGGTGAGGAGGAACTCAAAGAGGAGGCCGAGCGTGACGAACGCCGCGCCGAGCCACGTCTTCTTCGCGCGAGGACTCGTCCAGACCTCCGATGGTGGCGCGATGTCGACGCCATCGGCCGCCTGGTTGTCCTCATCATCGCCCTCGGCGTCCGAGCCCCCGACGACCTCGTAGCCGGCGCCTTCAATCGCCTTGACTACGTCGGCTTCGCTAGTTCGATCAGGGTCGTACGTGACGTTGGCCGTGCCGGTGGTCGGCTGGAGCGTGACGTCAGTAATGCCGTCGACACGCTGGAGGCTCTTGTTCACCTTTTGGGCGCAAGAGGGACAGTCCATCTCGGGAACGGCGAGGCGGGCGGTCAGCTCACGTCGCTGTCCGCCGCCGCTCGTTCCTCCTGCTGCGTCCGGATTCTCTGTCATCACGTCACGGTAGGAGCGGGAGTTCGATATGTCTTTGTTGGAATATTCCAACTACGGCCCTCAGTGGGATGCCAGCCGTTCTTCCGCTACCCGCTCGCCGGCGACATGTTGCTTCGCCAAATGTTCTTCCGCCCGACGGAGTCGGTAGGTGAGTGTTGACCGTGGCACGTCGAGATGCTCTGCGAGTTCTCCAACATCGACCTCGCGGGGTGATTCGTAGTAGCCGTGTTCGACGGCGGCCTGGAGAGCAGCCTCTTGGGCTGGAGGCAATCCACTTGGTGTTCCGTCGCTTCCCCTAGCTGATGTTGTGTCCGCTGTGCGGAGCATCTCCATCTGGGCGCACTCCCCGACGGCGACTTTGAGAGCGTCGAAGAACGCCGCCACGTCGCCATCGCCGGAGTGGATGAGTCGCCACGTGTAGTGGCGGCCCTCGTGACGAGTCTCGAACAGCACGCCGTCGCCGAGGTGGTCGCGAGCGATGTGGGGGACTGAGGCGCAGGTCGGAGTGCGCTCCCAATCTGAGTAGAGGATGAGCGCGTCGTCCGTGCGGTCGAGGACGCGGGTGGTCTGTGTGGCGTTGCAGTCCTCGGTGGCGAGACAGTCAGCGTAGTAGTCGCCGTTGAGAAAGGCGTCCTCGATGGCGTTGAGCGCCTCAGGCGTACCGGTGGCATGGTCGACCCGCCAGAGACGCTCGGCAGTGGCGTGCAGCGAGAGCGAGCGAACGCGAGCGTCGGGGTGGTCGGCGAGGGCGTCCGCCACCCTGTTGCAGCCGGGCTCGTATTCGAGAGCGAAGACGAGTTCGCGCATACCCCGTCTAAGGCCTGCTACGACATAACCCATGGCCTGCAGCGTTGTCGACCAGTAGATCTCAGATTACGTCGTCAGGGTCGTGAACTTCCTGCATTCGCTGTGCTTCGGCCGCGTATTGCTCCTGGAGGTCGGGGTCATCGACCATGCCAAGATTGCCGGGTTCAGCATCGACTGCTGCTGTCGTATCTCGGACGTCGGTGAAGGACGTGAGTGCGCGTTCCTTCCGATAGTACTGTTCTCCATCGGGTGTTGCGTAGGTGAGGATGATCAGGTTCTGCTCGTCATCGGAGTACGTCCGTTCGACAAGCCAAACACGAACGTCATCTTCAGACTGATTTGACATACTTAGACATCCCCCGATATCCACTAAGGGATTGGTGTTACGGCTTGCCGAGACTCGCTGTCTCGAAGGGTGATTCTCCGGTCGGAATGAGGAGCTCCTGTCGGTCTCCGACTCGCTCGGCCAGCTTCTGTTTCAGGTACTGTCTCGCCGTCGACGGCGTGAAGACGCCCTTGTCGAGTATATCGCCGATGACGTCTTTGAGGGCCGCGAACTGTCCCTGCAGGTGGCCGTCGCCGACCGGCTCGCCGTCGTACCAACGCACCGTCGCGAGCGCACCGTTCCCGACCGTCTCTCCCTGTTCGACTGTCTCCGAATCGTACTGCAGGCCGAACCACAGCGTCCGATAGGCGGTCACCTCGAACGTCGTCGACACCACGAAGAACGCCTCGTGGTGGAGGTAGTCGAGATGGTCCGCGACGATCTCGTCGAGGGTGAGCCCGGTGGCGCGGGGTTTCGGCTCGACGACCGTCGACGGTCGGTCCTCGTCAGCGAGGTAGCCGTCGACCGCATCTGCCTCGAGGCCATCGGCCAGTTCCGCCAGCAGCTGTTTCGCCCACTTGGAGTCGGTGTCGTCGCCACCGAACGGCGACTCAGCCGAGATTCGGCGCTTGAGCTTCAGGTTCGCTGCGCCCCAATGGCTGTAGTGGAGCGTGTACTGTCCGTCCGTGCGTTCGTACGCAACGAGTGCGCGGTGTCCCATCGAGCAATCACCTCACGGGGCGACCGCGACTGGATCGCCCCGCACCCCTCTCGGGGGACGAACAACGCTACTCGTCGATCGGGTCGGGGGAACTGAGGTCCGCGTGGAGGACTTCGCCGTCGCGAACGACGTATCGCTTGGCCAGGACTGGGAAGCGGCACTTGGTGAACCCCGCCGCCTGGATATCGAACTCTTCGTCGGCTTCGAGGTGATTGGCGAGTTCTCGCAGGAATTCGTGGGTCACGATCCCGCCTTCGTAGTCCGGCAGGCCGTTCTCCCGCGCCTCGTACACCTCGAAGTCGTCGTACCCCCAGATGGTGAGCTCTCCGTCTTCGGTCACCTCCCAGTCGAGCGTCCCGAAGCAGTAGCTCTCACAGAGCTCGCGGACTGCCTGCGGATCCGATACGATCGCACCAGTCGACGTCGTCGCAGCTTGCAGTGTCGCCATGTCTGGACTTCACGGGGTCGCCCCCCGCACCCCTGTCGGGGGCGATAAACCGACGCGAGAGGTGCCTCCCGAGGCGTGGCCGGCGACTCCAGTTAGGAATCTGCGTGGGCGTCCGCCCCGGCTCCGTCGCCCGGCCGCGTGAGAAGGCTCACCTCTTCCAGGAGGTCTTTCGCGGTCTCGACTCGCTCTCGATCCGCGTCGTCCAATCGGTCGACGTCGAGTCGGTTGAGATTGCTGAGTATACGATGCATCCGGTAGCCCTGTTTGAACTCTTGCTTCATCGGAAGCGCCTCACCGCTCGCCGGCGCGGAAAGACTCCCCATCGAGACTGGCGTCGGGTTTGCAGGAATTCGAGGCCTTAACCAACGAACCTCGACGCTACTCGCAGGCTGTTGGTTAATCGATGCCAGCACTCGCGCTACTCGAGACTGGGTCCGTAGCGAGCCGAGCCACACACCCGGCACTCCCAGATCGGTTGCCCCGTCCACGCCGCATCTGGGACCGATTCGTGGGTCTTGAACCGATGGTCGGTCGCCCGTTCACAGGTTTGACAGCCGAGTTCCTGAGTCGTCGGTACCGACGACTCCTGCCGGTCAGCCGCAGCTTCGCCAGTAGATTCGGTCAGCGCCATCGCTGGAACCAGCCACACCGCATCGTCGGAGTCGTCGAGGACCGCGTCGAGACGTGACGCGTCGCGGATGCCGTCCCCACGCTGGTCGTAGAGCCGCGTCGGGCCCTGCTCCTGGCGCTCCGACGTTCCCTGCCCGATCCACCCACTCCGGTCACGGGTAGCACTGAGAAGCCGCTCACCTTCCTCTGACGACACCTGTACCGCGTCGGGGAGTGAAGGCCATTGCTCGGCTAGCTGGCGCGCCGGCGCCTCGTCGAGATCGTAGATGAGCGTGTAGTCGTCGACGGCCGGCTCCGCCTCGTTGGCGGAGAGGAGGTTCGCCGCGGCGCCGCCCTTCGCGACGGCGCCGTAGAACGTGGTCGACTCGACGACCAGGTGGACGATGCCGAGGCACGTCGTCGACGCTGCCTCGTCCGTGCCAGTCACGTCACCACCGAGATGGTTGCTGAGACAGAACCGGCATTTCGTCTGGCCATCTGGGACTGACGCCCCACAGGACCGGCACTCGCCGTCGGCGGCCGTCGGCGCATCAGGGTAGCCACCAGCGCTCGTCGCGACGCGCTGCCGCCGGGGGGCACCCTCACAGCCGTCGTCCAGCCTCGTGTCCGGAATGTGGGACGCCTCGCCGGTCGGCCGCAGTTCCTCAAAGTCGGAGTAACGACCGTTCATAGAGCAGTCTACAGAGAACATGGCTCGTCTTCGTGTTTAAATCGTAGCGTGGATAGAACGATGTGCAGTACAGACGGAGAGACCGTGATCAGCCTTAGGCGACCTGCTCCTCCAACGTATCCCGGTGCGCTCGAACAGTCGCCTTCGAGGCGGTCGCCACGTCCGCGGCCTCGGATTGTGTCAGCCATCGCCCCTCTTCGCGACCGGCCTTGTAGAGGCAGGCTGCGGCGAACCCGGCCGGATGGACGCCCGTCGTGACGCCGCGCTCCTCGGCCTGCTCCGCGAGGGCTCGGGCCCGCTGTCGAATTTCGTCCGGACACTCGAGGTCCGAGGCGAGGCGCGGCACGAACATGCTGGGGGAGACGGGCTCAGCGGGAAGGCCCAACTCTTCGTTCAGCGTCTTGTACGCGTTCGTGACTCTCGACTCAGCGACGCGGGCCATCTCGCTGACGTCATCTACCAACCGCGAGAGGCCGTTGCACCGACATGCCCCGTAGATGCTGGCCGCTGCGATGGCCTCGATGGACCTGCCTCGAAGCAGATCTTCGTTCTGGGCGCTCCGGAAGAGCTGGCACGCCTGGTCGCGGACCGAATCGGAAAGGTCGAGCGCGCTGGCCAGCCGGCGCACTTCGCCCAGTCCGTGTGCGAGGTTCCGTTCCGCTTTCGACCGCCAGCGACCGCGGGTCTGCTCACGGCGCATCCGCTCGAGTCGCCGTCGCTTCTGCCCAGAGATCTCGTTCCCCTTCGCGTCGGTGCCGCGACCGATCTCCGTCGACAGGCCGCGATCGTGGCGGGCCGCAGTGAGTGGAGCACCCGTTCGCTCACGCTCCTCGTCGTCGTACGTACGCCACTCCGGCCCGTGATCGATGCGCTGTTCGTCGATGACCAGGCCACAGTCCTCGCAGACCGTTTCGACCGCGTTCGTCGTGACTCGACCGTCGCACTCAGGACACTGGTTCGCACTCGATTCCGTTCGGACGTCTTCGTCGAATCCGCTCTCGTAGATGTCTCTGGTTGCCATCGTTCTCACCGTGTTTCGGGAACTCGCCAGTACAGCGAGCCCCTCGCCCATTGAGGGGCAAATAGAAAGCACTCCAGTAGGAATCTCAGCTTCTTGACTGGGTGTGATTACGAACTACGAGTTCAAGATAATAACCACGCCAACCTCGAAAAATCAACCAAGATATATTTCAATTATAGTAACCGCTGTCCATCTCTCCACTCCATTCCCCTCCCTCAAGGGTGTATACTGCCCTGATTTGACTTTGACCCATCCCGGTTCCTGTAGCAGCGTCGGTAAGTAATCGCTTTTCTCCTTGTATAATCCAGACTAAGGAAAGGCCTTCTTCCTCTAATTCTTCTATCACTCTCTCATCCGCTGCTAACATCGAGAGCGAGTTCACTCTGTCAATCAACCCTTCCGAAGTCGAAACATCTGCTATACGTACCGAGTCAGAGCCTTTTTGGGCAAATTCCTTAGTATCAACAACCCATTCGAGGTCGAGTAATTTCGCAAGTGGTGGGGAGGGGGCATAGGTTCCATATTTCTCATCTACAGTACAGTCATATTCTGACTCCCAAAGCAAATCGACAGTCGTATCGGTCATAGAAATCGGTGCACCTCGAATCGGATTCCTATCTCCCTCCCAGCCATCATCCACCGAAGGATGCCACGGATACTCCGCCCAAAACGTCTGAGTGAATGTACCCAAATGGAACGGAGTACTCTCAAGCTCGTCACTAATAACCCAGTTTTCCTGAAGCCAAGACACTAACCTCTTTTTCATCTCAGAATCCACAACGACAGTGTCAATCCGGGCAAACACATCCCTCTCAAGCCTGGAATCCTCTCCTTCATCTGCTCTCCACTTATAGACACTATGCAGAGGCAGCCATCTCTCACCATTTACAGAGATATCCAACAACGAAACCAAGTCAGGGAATTCCTCATGGTCTGTGATCCATTCCTCTAAGCCAACCTCATCTATGCAACAATCATACTCAACAGGCTCATCTAATGAAACCTCAGAACGGGCCTTAGGATCTAGTACTGAAGGATCGATATCACGATCAAACTGCGTCCAAGGGCCGCTATAAGACCTTTCTACAGTTGAATCAGAGAATTCGCAGTTATCGGTTATCCAGGACACTAATTCGTGATATGCAATCCACTGGTATTTTTTGCTGAACCTCTCTGGCTTCCTATTCGACATTCTCCCTGTGTAGGTTCGACTCACAAAGTCGTCAAACGAACCAAATAGATCGGGCCTCCATCCCAGGTCGAACACCCGCTTAGTTATCCAACGAAGGGCCTTGTCCCCAGAAAAGTCGTAACCGTGGATATTAGAAGGACTGTGGTTGGTCCCAACAATGTACCGTGCGAAATCACTGTGTCCACGTCCTTCAAAATCAGATCCAACTAGCCCCCACCAGAACCGGGTATTCAAATCCGTATCAGAGTCTTTTAGGATGCTCTCAACTTGCTCACGAAGCGTATCTGGAGAGGGAACATCGATTGAGAACGAACTGTCATAGGGAGGCCTCACTTCCTCCAAATTGACATCGTAACTGTCGTCGACATTGTGAATCAGCTCGATAATCCCTCTGGCATAATCTCTTGTAAGCTGGTGAGGCGTAGGATCGTTATCCTCAAACTCAATTTCGTAAACGGTGTCGGCAACTTCAGCAACCGATTCATCTTGTTTATGTCGGAGAACTCCCCCGTAGGCTGCTGCATAGACCCGTTCCAAGATGTAAGGATCAGTAACATCCTGGAAACGCTCGATCAATTCACTGTAAATTTCAATATCAGAGTCTATGATATTGACTATAGCCTTTGTCGATTGGTCTCTAACATGTCTATTTGGACAGCAAAGGAACCAGGAGAGGGTTATCGACATTAAGCGCTTCAATTCATACGACTCCACTGGCCTGTTTTCCAAAGAGAATCCCCAGTTGACTAATCGATATACTTCTGATGTGTCTTCTCTCCACTCTTCATGCAGAAAGTTGGACCAGTTAAAATCGCGTCTGAACACTTCCTTGTCTCTGTGAACGTCATCAAGGTATTCAGCATTCAGCGGATGTTCTGAACTAGTAGATAATGTAAGCAGAACTCTCCAGAGCTCATGGAGATCCTCAAGAGATTCCAATTCCCCCCACAGATAATCCTCAATTCCCTTACTCAATTCTCCACCAGGCACTGTCTAGTTCTGGAGTTTCTCGATCGGCGTTTTTCCATCGAGAGCTTGGTGGGGTCTGTGGCGGTTGTAGTAATGCATGAACTGTTCAAGCCACTCTCGGACGCTGGAGCGACTGCCCACC